>NZ_JBNLYE010000095.1:0-14746 GCF_050172095.1 Bacillus sp. GMs2/2 | reverse complement strand
TAAAAGGGGATAAATTGATTATAAGTGACGAAAGCATTGATATTTTAATGGATGCTTTTCAAAATAAAGGTGAAGAGATGCCTAAAAATATATCATGGAATTTCATAGCGACGGTATTACTCGCGGGATCTTATTATGAATAAGTAAAAAAACGAAGAGTTTAAATAGCCCTTCGTTTTTTTACTTTATTTTTTCTCTACCAATTTTTTATTCTTCCAATCTAGTGTGAACAATTTATTAAATGTTTTTTGATCAACGTCTTTTACGTTGTTTCCAACCCAGTTTGCAGTTCCGAATGTGTAGCCTGGACGAAGTTGGTAGTCGTCGGCGTGTTTTGTATAAGCGACCTGTAAGTTAGATTGATCTGTATTTTTTTCAGAGATAACAACAGCAATCATACCAGGAGAGAAACCGCTATTTGTTAATGCTGGAAGTTGATCCATCGGTATTAAATTACCTTTTGCATCAGATTCATATAGGTATGTGCGAGAGTACATAAACAGTTGGTTTCCGTATAAAGAATGGTAGGAGTCACGTGTGTAAATACCCCAGTTTTGATTGTTATATCCGTTAAAGAATACGTTCCACTTTACGTTTTTGTTTGTTTGGTCAATTAAATTTGTTTTATAACTAGTTTGTTTATAGCTTACAGAGTCAGACCAAGTGACTTGACCAGTTGCACCAGCTTCACCGCTAGGGCCATTAGGCGTTACAGAAGCTTTAACAGAGCCACCAAGTTGATAAGATACGCTAGATGTTACAGTCGTTTCTTCTACAGCATTTGTAGGTGCTACGTTAAAGAAACGAGCGCTGTTATCTTGAAGGTTAAATGCAACATCATATTGTGAAGGATAACGTAATGTTGCACTAGCGCCAGGGATTGGGTAGTTATCAATAGGTGCATCACTTATAGTAGGATTTGCTTTTAGAAAACTACCAGTTGTATTAATAACGGCAATCTGTTTATCAGCGCTTGGATCATCGATAAAAGTTACCTTTAAAGACATTGTCATATTATCAGCTTGATCATTATTAAATGTATTATAGCTCGTATGTGTTTTTGCATTTTGCCCGATATCTGTTACAACTTGTGACGTCGTTTGAGCGTAAGCAGCAGGTGTTGAAAGAGTTACAGCGCTACTAGCAAAAACAGCGGATAATGCTAAACATTTTAAGTATGTTTTAGAACGTTTCATACAATCACTTCCTTTTATCTTTGTCGATATATGTCGTATTACATTTATATCGTAACATGAAAATAAAACGGAATGGATGGTTATGCATAATTGCATAGATGAGTTTTGGAGGATAGAGATAATAGCATTTTATCAATCCTTATTAAGAAAATTGATGCGGTTTTATTTTATCCCGCTATTTGCTGGGCAGTAAGACCCCCACCTTAAAATGCAGCGAAAGCAAAGAAGTTAGGTGGGGGATGAATAAATCCCCACTGATTAAAGTTTCATTTTATATATTCCTCCTAATCAATTCTCCAACTTGCGTCGCAACAAACGCAACATCACTATCAATTTCATCCAACACGTAAGACTCTAAAATGCCCATTACAGCTGTTCCTAAAAATTTTAAGACGATATGTTTATCGATGTTTTTATTTACTGATGTGTCTGTATTTAATTTTTTCTCTATTTCACCCATGATGAAAGTTAGTAATTTTTTTTGAAATGATAAGGTGCTCTTACTTCTAAATAGTGCCGCAAAAAATGGTTTGTGTTCTTTGAAGTATTCAAACCATATGATTGTTCCTTCTATAAATTCTTTGTTTTGCTTCTCGTAGCATATTTCTTTTAATTGGTCTAAATGATCGTCCACAATTTTATCTAATAAATTGTACTTATCTAGATAGTGTAAGTAAAACGTTTTTCTTCCGATGTTTGCTTTTTCGGTAATGTTTTTAACTGTAATTTCATCAAATCCATCTGTAATTAACATTTCTATAAATGCCGATTGAATGGCGTTTTGTGATTTTATAATTCTTCTATCGATTTTCTCCATATCGTGTCCCTCCGTTGTTGATACACATATTTCTTTATGTGTGTATTATCACCCAAATGCGTAAATGTGGTCATTGAAACAAGGTTCTACTCATTTTATTATAAATATACATGTGAGTAATAACTCTCACAAGTGTAAAATTAATAATAAGATAAGGGTGGTTTTATATATGGCAGTTATGAAGGAAAATATAAGATTTTATGCAAGAGGTTTACAAGTTGCAGGTATTTTGAACATTCCTGAAGGTGCTGAGGAAAAGAAACAAAATCCATCGATTGTTTGTGTGCATCCAGGTAGTAGCTGTAAAGATCAAACAGCAGGATTGTATGCCGAGAAGTTAGCGGAACAAGGATATGTAACGCTTGCGTTTGATGCGTCATATCAAGGTGAAAGTGAAGGTACACCGAGATATATTGAAGAGCCAGCTGCGCGAGTTGAGGATATTCGCTCAGCAGTAGATTATTTAACTACTCTTCCTTATATAGATGAAGAACGTATCGGTGTGTTAGGTGTTTGTGCAGGCGGTGGTTATGCGGTAAATGCTGCGATGACAGAGCGCCGCATTAAAGCAGTTGGTACAGTTGTTGGTGCAAATATCGGTCGTTTAAATCGTGAGTCTAACCCGATTGGTGTGTTAGAGGCAATTGGTAAACAACGTACTGCTGAAGCACGCGGAGCAGAGGAAATGATTACAAATTGGATTCCTAAAAATCAGGAAGAGTTAGTAGCAGCGGGTATGACCGATATAGATATTGTAGAAGCAGTTGAGTATTACACAACGCCGCGAGGTCAAAGTGTGAACTCGCCAAATAAGTTAAACTTTACGAGTATGGGATCGGTAATTGGTTTTGATGCGTTCCATTTAGCAGATACGTTATTAACGCAGCCGCTGCAAATTATTGTCGGTAGCAAGCAAGGCGCATTCGGTTCTTATAAAGATGGTCATGAGCTGTATGAGAAAGCAGCTTCAGAGAAAAAAGATTTACTTGTTGTGGAAGGTGCGAGTCATTACGATTTATACGACCAACCAGAACCAGTAAGAATTGCAGTTGAAAAATTAACAAGTTTTTATAAAGAGCATTTGTAAAAACAATGTTGATATAAATGGTGCCTATAGTTGTTAGATACAAGTCTAACAACTATAGGTTTTTGCTATGATGAGCGAAGTGCTTAATATTTACGTTATAAGTGCATAACAAGTTATAATAAAAGAAATCAATAAGGAGGCTGGCTGTGAAGAATCTTCGTTATCTCAATATATTTACCATATTAATTATATACACACTACTTATGTTTTACATCGGCTGGAACGGATGGGTTTGGCTTCATGCGGTATTTGGCTGGGAATCTTGGGGATATTATGCTTTTATAGTTGCATTTATTTCATATGCGTACATTCTCGTGCAAGTGTTTAAGTTTTTGCCATTTCTGCGAACGATAGGTTCGATTTGGTTTGCGGTTATACAATATGCGCTTATGCTGTTGCCATTAGCTAATATTATGGTCTTTCTTTTACAGTTTTCAGTAGAGAAAGAAGCGGCAATTATTTGGACAGGGGCGGCTGTGATAGCTGCATTTATCTTTATCTTTGCGTATGGAGTATTTAATGCGTATAGCCCGGTAGTAAGAAAGTACGAGGTGCACATACCGAAAAAAGTAGAGGGACGTAAAAGTTTACGCATTGCGATGGCTTCTGATATGCATTTCGGTAAACTGTCTGGCGTTTCGCATTTAAAAAGGCTTGTTCGTCATGTAAATGAGATGGAACCTGATATTATTTTACTGCCAGGTGATATTATCGATGATCATCCAGGTGTGTTCATTCAAAAGAATATGGGACCAATCATGAAACAAATGAAAGCACCATTAGGCGTATATGGTGTTTTAGGGAACCATGAATACTATGGTAGAGCGGTTCCAGAGTTTTTACAAGAGATGGATAAGATTGATATTCGTATTCTTTTAGATGAAGTAATTACAATTGAAGATGACTTTTATCTCGTTGGAAGAAGAGATAAAACAGAGCGAGATCGTCAAAGCTTTGAACAATTAATGAGTACGGTAGATAAATCGATGCCTGTTATCGCAATGGATCACCAGCCATTTGAGTTGAAACAAGCAGCAGCGGCAGGTGTAGATTTATTATTATCCGGTCATACGCACCGCGGACAAATGGCGCCCAATCATATTGTAACGAGAAGAATGTACGAGCTAGACTGGGGATACGCACAAAAAGGTGCATTCCACGCGATTGTTTCTTCTGGTTTCGGATTCTGGGGACCACCGCTTAGACTTGGTAGTAGGTCGGAAATTGTGCAGGTAGAAGTTACATTTGAATAGGGGTTATGAAATAGAGAGCTGATGGCTCTCTATTTTTTTAAATAAAAACAAATAACAATAAATATTTATGTTGGTGCTAATTTCATAAAAGAGATAAGATTATAAGACTCGATTAAAATAAAGGGGGATTGTAAGTGATCATATCAGATGTACTATACGGAGAATTTGAAGTGGATCAAGTAGTAGAAGAATTAATTTCAAGTAAGTCTATGCAAAGGCTAAAAGGTATTCATCAAAATGGCGCAAGTTACTTAATGAACGAGAAATGGAATGTAACGCGCTTTGATCATTCAGTTGGTGTTATGTTATTAGTTAAAAAATTAGGTGGTTCAGTAAAAGAACAGATTGCTAGTTTACTGCATGACGTATCGCATACTGCTTTTTCCCATGTGATTGATTACGTTTTTGATAATGAAGATGAAAGTTATCATGAAGAGATATTTAGTTCTGTTGTGAAAAACTCAGAAATTCCAGCGATTCTTGCGAAGTATGGTTATAACTATGAAGATATTTTGTTAGATGATTCGAAATGGACGTTACTCGAAAGGTCAGCACCAGAATTATGCGCAGACAGAGTGGATTATACATTACGAGATATGTATACATATGGGTATGTTTCTTTAGAAGAAGTTCACAGTTTTTTAGAAGATGTCATCGCTGTAGATGGGAAAATGGTTGTTCAAAGTGTCGAAATGGCAGAATGGTTTACAGAAACGTATTACAAGGAAGTAATCGATTTCTTTATGGAACCAATGAATATTTACGGAAATGATATGTTAGCGAAAACGTTAAAGGTAGCTCTTCATAAAAGGATTATTCATGCAGATGATTTTCTTCTTGAAGATGAGGAGCTTATTTCAAAATTGCAACAATGTAATGACCCCGAAGTAGAAGCTTTATTAAGCAAAGTTCATCGAAATGTAAAAGTAAAAGAAGATAGAAACGATTATGATTTACATCAGAAAAATAAAGTGCGTCTTATTGATCCGCCGTTACTTCGTGAAGGAAAAATCGTTCAGTCGTCTGTTGTGTCAGAAAACATAAGACAGATGAGTGATATTGCTTATGAAAAAGCGGTGAGAGGGATGTATGTGAAATTGATTTCGGAATAAAAAAGAAGTAGCGCATCTTTTTTAGAGCGCTACTTCTTTTTTATTAATTATCAAACCAATTCCAAATCTCAATATCTCCAAGAGTCGCATAACGTACGTGCGGGGAGTTTTGTAATTTTAATAACTCTTTCGATGGGCCAGTAATAACAATTCCGTATACTTTTACACCGTTATCCTTTACATATTGATAACGTTTATCTAAGTTTAGTTCTTTCTCAGAAAGCGCTGCTATTTTGCTTACCGTTTTTTTATGGATAGAAAGAACGCGCATCATTTCGGTTACTTTGTCTTCTTGCGTTTTCTGCCCGTCAGTTTCATTATCGAGGAATCTTACATGTTCTGGAAACCCTATAGCTTCTCCGCCATGTAGGATATAGTCATCTACATTTTTTCTTTCTTGTCCTGTATCTAAAGCGTACCATACAGGAGTTGGAGGGAGTTCTTGTGCCTCGAATATGCTATATAAAAGCGGTTCTAATTCTTTTAAAGTGTAAGCTTTATCAAAAGAAATTGCTACTTCTGCAACGGTTCCATCATGTACTTTTGCAAGTGTATCCCATACTTTTTTTGATGAATCCTTTAAATAATCACCCTGCTCTGTTTTGGGATGAACAAAGAAGAGTTTTGGTTGATAGAACGGATTCATCCAAGTTTGCTTCGTGATATCTACAGATGATAAGAAGCTTTTTGTTTCTATTGTACCAAGTGGCATTTCTTTTTTACCGACGGTTCTTACTAAATCAAATTGGCTATTTGTACGGAAAAAAGCTTCTACACTTGTTCCGCCTCCCATAACGCGGCTATTTGGGATAGTTGCTTCAAGTGCCAGCGAAGGAACCTCTCTAATTTCTTTTAGCCTTTTATCATTATTAGCTTGAAAATAAAAGGCTGATAATACCCCGCCGATTATATAGATAACGATGCAAATTGATAATATAAAACCAAACGTTTGTAAACGATGTTTCCACTTAATTCTCCAAAAAGGAATTTTAAGATCTTTTGGAGGTAACTTTTTCTTAATTGGTTCTGTTTTTGTTAACAGCTCATCTAAGTAAGCTTCACACTCTTCACATGACTCAATATGACTTTCTAACAGTTCTTGTTCATCATGCGTGAGCGTTCCATTTTCATACTTCTTCCATAGTTTTTTAAATTCTGCACAGCCCATCTGTATCACTCCTTTATGCTTTTTATTTCTTTTCGTCCCCTGTGTAATTCAATTTTCACTTTCGCTAATGAGAGACCAGTCATTTCTGCTATTTCCTTATAGGAGAATCCATAGTAATCTCGTAGTAGTAGTAGGACATTTCGTCTTTCGAGCGGAAGAGAAGATAAACTGTCTAACCAACTAGCAATCTCATGTTTTACGAAATATTCATGTTCTGTACTTGGCACGTTTGGTAAATGGAATTCTTCCACTGTAGTTGTGTTATACTTTTTTTCTTTTCGATACCAATCGATAAAGGCGTTGTAGGCTATTGTAAATAACCACGGCCTAATTTCTTCGCCTTTATAATAATCAATATGGACGAGCATTCGGTAAAATGTTTCTTGCATGAGATCTTCCGCATAGTGGGAATCTCCGGTTAGGGAGAGAAGATAGCGAAATAAATCATGCATATGCTCTGAGTAAATTTCTTCTAATGATTGTTTGCGTTTCACTACATTTCCCTCCCTTCATACATAACAACGAAATACATATAAAAAAGTTACAATTTTTTATGGAATTATAGTAAAAAACGTCAAGAATTGGATTGTGTTCTCTTTTATCATAATACATATAAGGCGGGTGAACAGAGATGGAAAGCTATGAAACACAAATTCAAAGGTCAATTGATTATATTGAGGAAGATGTAATGGAAAAACAAACGCTGCGTAATTTAGCGCGGGTTGCAGGTTTTTCTGAGTCGCATTTTCATCGTGTATTTCAGGCGTTAGTAGGTGATACAGTAATGGAGTATGTTCGAAAGAGGAGGTTAGCCCGGGCAGCTTATCAACTTTCTCATACGGATGAAAAAGTTATTGATATCGCATTTGAGCATGGCTTTCAATCTCACGAAACGTTCACGAGAGCCTTTAAAAAATTATTTCAAATGACACCGAGTGAATATCGAAAACAAGAAATCGAAACACCGATGTATTACAGAGTGAATGTAAAGCAAAGAAAATTAAATCCGTATTTAGGAGGCATACAAATGGAATATCGTATTGTAAATAAACCAGAATTTTTAATGGCAGGTTATGAACTGAAGACGACAAGTAAAGAGGGGAAGAACCATCAAGACATCCCAGCATTTTGGCAAGAATATTTACAAAAAGATCTTGGAACAACGATTCCGAATCGTAAAGATACGAGCCAATGGGTAGAGCTTGGATTATGTACTGATTTTAATTTAGAAACAGGGGACTTCACTTATATTATTGGAATGGAAGTTACAGACTTTGAAAATGTACCAAATGAAATTGCAAAGCGTACTTTCCCTGCAGCAACATATGCAGTATTTACAACGCCGAAAGTTCCTCATAAAGAAATGGTATCGTCTATTCACCAAACTTGGAATGCAGTATTCTCAGAATGGTTCCCACATTCAGGTTATGAACATTGCGGAGTTACAGAGTTTGAACTGTACGATGAGCGTTGCCACGAAGATAAGAGTGAGTTTGCACAAGTAGAGCTTTGGATACCGGTGAAGAAAAAATAATAAGGTAAGAGCGAATCATTGGGAGATGGTTCGCTTTTTCATAAAAGGAGAAATGGGAAAATGTTCAAAAAACTAGAATGTGTATCTATACATACGAAAGATATAGAAAGATCAGTTTCTTTCTATAAAGAAATGGGAATGAAGCAAAACTGGATGATAGAAAGAGAACTAGAAGAAGGAGCTATTTGGACGTTAATAGGATTGAAATTTCCAGATGAGAAAAGTTCGGAGTTAGTAATAAGCAATCATCCGGATATTAATTTTACGGAAGTCGAAGTATTAGTAGAAGATGTACAACAAACGTATGAGAGTTTAAAAGATAATAAAGATGTAAAGTGGATTCGCGAACCATTTCCAACAGAATCAGGACATGTTGCAGTAATGGAAGCACCTGATGAGAATGTGTTTGTGTTAGTAGGGAAATAGCTGAAATATGGAGTGACCTTTCATAGTGAGTTATGAAGGGTTATTTTTACTTTGTATAGTAGTAGAGGAAGTAGGTTAGTATTGTCGATTTTTGTCGGTAAGTCGATATATCTAGAAAATCGCTGATATATTTTGAATTGCGCCGATATAATTTCATATACCGCTAAAACACCCCAAAAAAACGATCTGCATAATTTCAATTACCGTAAAACTCTCCCAGAAAAGAAAAAAAGACGCCACATAGCGTCTTTCCTACGAACGAAACGGAAACACAAGAATAATCGTCGTTCCTTTTCCGAGTGCACTATCAACGGAAATTGTCCCGTTATGAGCATGAACGAGCTGTTTTGTAATGGCTAGGCCAAGTCCAGTTCCAATGTTGCTTTCTTCTGTGTTTGTTCCGCGGTAATATCGTTCAAATAGAAGTTCTTTCGTTTTTTCATCCATTCCTTTTCCATCATCTGAAATGGAGAGTGTAAAGGAATTAGCGTTTTGTGATAGTTTTACGATGACAGTAGTTGTTTCGTTATTATGTTTTACCGCGTTTACGAGTAAGTTTTCGATAATACGCTGGAACCATTTTTCTTCAATGAAATATTGAATTTTATTTGAGCTCGGTACGAATTCAATATTTTGATTTTGGAGTGTTGGATTGTTAATAAATTGCAATAATACTTTTTGAACGAACTGATTGATTTCAACGTTTACGTGTTGGGCAGGAAGGCTGTTATTTTTTAATTGATACGTTAAGCTTAAATCATCAATTAATGTCGTCATATATTGAGATTTCTCTTTCATAACACTACCAAATTGCTGAATATCACGATCAGTCCAGTTATATTGATTCGATTCGAGTAATAATGCGTAGCCATATATAGAGCTAAGTGGTGTTTTTAAATCATGCGTTAGACCGGTAATCCATTCTTCTCGTGTTTGCTGGAGTACTTGCCTCATCGCATCATTTTTTTTGAGTGTAATAGAAAGGTGTTCTAGTGAACTTGTTACATCTCTAAACAAACGGAATGACCATTTTTCTTTACCAGATCGCCGGAACCTGACAGGTTTTCCTTTTTTACTAATAGGTTCTTCATACTTTCCACCAGCGATATTTTTTAGCCAGCGCATCGCATGTAATAACGGTTTTCCGAATTTATTACCGTACCAAATAGAAAGAATGACTAAATAAACAAATACGATAAGAAGGATTAATCCGCATCCGATGAGAAACTTCTTAGTAAATACATCTTCAATTTCGTCATCTGGATAGTAGTGCTCATTTTTTGCAGTTACAACGAGAAGGTTGCCACTATTTGCATCGTAAAAGCTAGACGTGTTTTCTTTATGATTCCACGGTTCTTTTTCATTAAGGGCAATTTGTATTGCTGAAAATGTTTTTTTCTTTCCAGTTGGATAGGAAAAAACCTCTTCGCCATTTTGATTAAATATTTGAAGTGTTGCTTTTTCTTTAGATAGTAACTGTTTTTCTTGGTCTGTTAATGCGAACGAATCCATCGTTAAAGAGGAATGCTCCTTTTGAATTGCTGTCAGTAACGCATTGCTTTTTAACATACCACCATAAATAACAAGTGCTTTCTTTTCTTCTAATTCAATTTCCCAATATGTAAATTTATAATTGCTTTCGATATGATGCTGTATATATGCGACTAAAGATGTCTTCGTATAAGCATCCGGAACATCATTTGGTGTATTAAAGTGGTAGAGGATTTTTCCGTTTTCATCTACAACTTGGAGCCAATCATTTTTCTCCTTTATTAAATCTTGCACTTCAGATTGTAACGAAATATGCCCATCTTCTGAAGAGATGTATCTTGAAATTGTAAAACTATCAGAATCCGGAATGTTAGGTTCGTATAAAGTACTAGTAAGAAGAAAAATTAAATAAGTAAAAGCAGCAACTACAGCGATAAGTAATGTAACTAAAACAAAAACGTGTTGCATGATAAATTGAATAATAAGTCGTTTATTAAAATTCATATCGTCACCCTACTTTGTAACGAACTTATAACCAAGCCCGCGAACGGTTTTTATATATTCTGGTTTACTTGGATCATGTTCAATTTTTTCACGTAGTTTTCGAATGTGGACCATAACAGTGTTGTCATCGCCATTATAGGCAGGTGCTCCCCAAACTTTTTCATATATTTCCTCTTTCGAAAATACGTAGTTCGGATTCTCGCAAAAGAAGAGTAGTAGTTGAAAGAGTTGAGCAGAACATTCGACAATGTGCCCATCTACTGTTAGTTCTGCAGAGTGCTGATCAATTTCAAATCTTCCAAATGAAATTGAGTGTGGTTTTTGTTCGTGTGGTACGGTTTGTTTCATATGTCTCCGAAGCTGTGCTTTCATACGTGCTACTACTTCTAATGGATTAAATGGTTTCGTAATATAATCATCTGCACCGTATGAAAATCCGGATATTTTATCTAAATCAGATGCTTTTGCTGATAGGAAGAAAATTGGACAATCTGTTTGTTGGCGAATGATTGGACAAATATCAAAACCAGATTGTCCAGGAAGCATTACATCTAAAATAATTAAATCGTAATTGTTTTGCTTAGTTAGAGATAAAGCCATTTCAGCTGATGTTGCAGTTGTAATATGAGAAAAGCCTTCTTTTTCAAGAATGGTAGTTAGTAATTGTAAAATTGCTGTTTCATCATCAACGAGTAAAATATTTGCTTGGTACATAAACATCCCTCCTAATTTTCTCGAATATCATATCATCATTTTGTAACTTATGGAATTTTTAAGGAAATTTTAAGGTTTTCTTTCGCAAAAAATTAAGAATCAAATGATATGATAAAAGTAACATAGGGGAGGAGATGAGTGTGAACCCGTTTCAAGTGATGCGAGCTAGATATTTTTTAATTGTATTTGCACTATTAATTTTAATAGCGAGAAGTAGTGGCGATTTGCTAACAAGTATATTTCATATACAAAATTCTTCTTTTATAAATATCCTTATATTCTATATCCTTCCGATGGTATGGATTTCTTATGAGTATAGAAAGCACCACATTTCATTTTCATTATTTGTTAATAAAAATGAAACATTTAACTTGGTACAAGTTTTATACATTACGGTTATGTTATGCATGTTTAGTTACGGGTATCTTATTTTGTATATGTATAGTTTTGCATGGATTACACCGGACTTTATTATGAACGCCCTGCATGAACCAATTGTAGATAGTACTGGGGGATATGTATCTCAAGTCATTAGGGTCGTATTCATCGCACCAATTATCGGGGAATTTGTTTTTCGCGGATTTTTACTTCAACGTTTTGCAACAAAATGGGGAACGAGCATAGCGACCATCGTTGTAGCAATATTGTTTGCGTTGTTACATGTTGATTTCCTCGGTGCAGCCATATTCAGCATCGTATTGTCAATCGTATATATTCGTACGAAAAGTTTACTCATGCCAATTGCAATACATATGTTAAACAATGCATTTGTAATAGGTGCGTCTTTTCTAATAAGTAGAGAAAAAATTATTAGTTTTGCCGATTTCTCAAATTATACGACATTCTTTCCTGGACTTATTATTTTTATAACAGGATTAAACTTAGTACTTATCTTTTTATTTGTTAATCGCAAATATTGGAGTAAAGAAGTGCCGGTTATATATGCAGAGCAGGAAAAGAGCTTTTCAGATGTAGTCGGGAGTAAATAAGATGAAGAAGACGGTTGAAAAAATATTAAAAGACATTATAGATTCTACGTCTATTACAGATATGTGTGATAAAAGCGTTTGTCATTTGCTTCAACCTGTAGTAGATACGATTGTGTTTCCAGAGTATTACTTATTTTCTAGTACTCATTTAAAAGAAAATATTATTTCTCTTCTTATTGTGTTCGGGGTTTTACTAATATTTGGTCTAATTGTAGAAGAAATGATGAAGCGCATCTTCAAAAAGAATGAAGAGAAGTATATGTGGATTCATAAAGTATTCGAGAAAGTAATGGTGGCTTTCCTTTTGTTTTATGGTATAAAAACAATCATTTACTTTATAGCTTTGAAACATCATTAATTCGAAATTTGAAAGGGATGTATAAAATTATATGAATGAAACGATATCATCAAATAAGTTTTTTTATTTGATTTTACTTAGTCTAGTGTTAATAACGACAGTGAATGTTATTTTGCGCTGGGAGGAAGCTTATTTTTTCATGTATTTAGCGCTCCATTTGCTAGGGATTTTATGTATAAGTGGTGGAGTCGTTACTGAAAAAAAGAATGAAGAAAGCGTTAACTATATGTGTGTGATCGGTCTTGTTTTACTTTTAGCCGTACAGGGTATTATGAAATATAGTTCTTTCTCTTTACAAGATTTTAGTTTATTAATAGATGTACTTCCTTAAAGAGGCTTTTTATTTTATCTAAAAAGGAAGTAGGGTACGTGTTGGTTTGTAAGTGTACGGATTGTGAACCGAAGAAAGTGTTTAAAGATAGGTAAAACTCTTCTTATGTAGAAGAGTTTTTTTATGTAAATAAAAAGATCCAGAGCAATTCACATAATAAGCTTGTTCTAATTTAGCGTGTACGAACTTACAATAATAATAGACAGGCAGCATAGAGGAGGGAATAGCGTGAAGAAGGTTATCGGTTGGTCGCTTTTTTTGTACGTTGGATTTGCGTTACTTATATATTGGTATTTATTTGGATGGAATCATGAACTTATTCCGGACATGTATAAGGGAACGAGTGCAGATCCAGAAACGTTTATGAGTACGAGAGAGCTTACGCTAAGCCAAGATTATTCGCGCGTGAAAAATTTACTATACTTTTTAGCGACGCCTCTTGAATGGATTATTTTATTATTTGTACTTGTGCTAGGTATTTCAAGAAAGTTTGAGAAATGGTCGAAGGAAACGACTAAAATAAGTGTTTTGCAAGTTGCGATTTATTTCTTTTATTTATCATTATTGACAACAGTGCTTGCCTTACCGATGCAATGGATTGGCCGGAAAGTGTCCGTTGATTACGGCATTTCAACACAAAGTACACAAAGCTGGATAAAAGATCATGTTATCGGTTTTTGGGAAAGTTATGCGACTATGTTAATCGTAGTTACCGTTCTATTATGGCTTATCCGTAAATTTCCGAAGAGATGGTGGCTCGCAGGATGGGCGCTCTCTGTTCCATTTACAATCTTTTTAACATTCATACAGCCTGTCGTTATTGATCCACTGTATAACGACTTCTCGACGCTGAAAAATAAAGAATTAGAAACGAAAATTTTAGCGATAGCAGACAAAGCGGACATTCCTGCTAAACACGTATATGAAGTAAATATGTCAGAAAAAACGAATGCATTAAATGCTTACGTAACAGGAATTGGCCCTAACGCCCGTATTGTAATGTGGGATACAACACTTAAGCAGTTAAAAGATAAAGAGATTTTATTTATAATGGCCCATGAAATGGGGCATTATGTTATGAAACATATATATTTTGGCGTTGCAAGTTATGTATTGCTATCGTTTATAGGTATGTTTTTAATTAGTCGTATTATAAATATGTGTATTCGCAAATGGGGAGATACATTGCAAATTTCAAAAGTAGCATGTTTCTCCATTTTACCTTTATTTTTCTTAATTTCTTCTGTCCTCTCTTTTGCAGCACAACCAGCAACAAACTACGTTTCACGTATAGAAGAAAGAGCGGCAGATCAATATGCTTTAAATATGACGAAGGATGGGAAATCTGGTGTGAAAACTTTTCAATATTTATCAAAAACAAGTTTAAGCCAAGTAAATCCGCCTGCGTTAGTAAAATTTTTCTTATACACGCACCCACCAATTTTTGAAAGAATTCATACGTTTGAACAATATGAGAAACAAAGCAAAAAGGAGTAGCATGATAGCTACTTCTTTTTTTATAGAGATATAAGTTTCATATTGGGAATATTTATCATTGCTTTTTATTACGATTTTGTAAATAATAAGCTATAAAATTCTAAAAATCTATATATAAAGGAATAAAGGTGGAAAAATGTATTTTTTACAAAATTTAAAAGTGAAATATAAATTATTAGCGCTTATTTCATTAGCAGTTTTAGGTATGGTAATTATGAGCAGTGTAGCAATTAATTCTATTAATAAGATTAAGCACGATACAGAGGTTG
>NZ_JBNLYE010000094.1:0-14798 GCF_050172095.1 Bacillus sp. GMs2/2 | reverse complement strand
CGATTGATCAAATTACATTATTGTATGTGGATTTATTGTTTCTAGGAGCAGTTTTTGTTCATCTAGTGACAACAATTGATACCTTTAAACAAGCAGAGAGTGGAGTATTTAGTATGGATGAAAGGACAGCTTCATTTTTTAGTAAAACAAAAAACAACGTAATGATTGGTGTTACGATATATGTACTAGTCCTTCTTATTTTAATTTATTTTCATAATAATTATGAAACAGGGGTTTTAGTGGGGTATATGGCAGGAACTCTTGTAATGTACGCAGTAGCCATAGGTGCAGCAGAGTTCCAATTATTAGCCTATTGTAGATTTAAATTTCCATCATTTTATATTTCGTGGGAGGAGCATGAAAGGGAACGTCAGGAAAGACTAAAGCTTTATGAAGAGCAGGAAAAAAAGCAAGCCAAAGAAATAAAATAAGTTTTGATTTCTGAAAATTCGAATAGAATATATAAGCAATTAAGGATTGTATATAAATCAATGCTATTAAAAATTAAAGCATCTTCAATATAATCTGTACGAGTAAGTAAATATCAGTAAGTAAAGGTGAGATGTATTACTTTCCAAAAAGGAACATAATGAACTTAAAAATGCCTAGAGAAATCAACGGGGTGTCAGTATGAAGTTAAAGAAGAAAGCCAAGATGATGATAGTTCTGTCAATAATAGCAAGTTTATTAAGTGGATGTGGTTTTGGAGAGACGAATATAGAGTATGAGAGATTAGTAAAGGCATTGGATGAAGAGGACATGAGTACGGTAATGTCTGCGAGTGATGATGGATATGCTTATGTGACTCAAAGAGGTATTTATAGTACGTTTGAGCAAAAAGAAGATGGAGAGCACAGTAAGACAATTCGTCAAACTACGGAAGGTGTATATAATACAAAAGATAAAAGTTTATATGGAGAGGCGATACAAACAGTTGCGACTGATATAGAAAAAGACAAGGGGAAAAGGACAAATGAAAATTATAAAAAAGAAACTATTTATAGTACTCATGTTAAGTATGAAAATGGACAGGTGAAAAGTTCGGATTCAAATCTAGATGTTTCATACGTAAACTTAATTGTAGATCGTTTAAATGGGATAGGGAAACTAAAGATGAAGCCCGAGAATGATATAAAAAAGTTTGATCAGCCTAATTCAGTCGGATATCGACTAACTGAATCTGAATTTAAAGATATTATTAATAATAAATTAAAGATACAATACGATGAATTTGATGGAGCAACAATCGTATTGCACCTGGATGCCCCAAATAATCCAAAACAAATTTTGCAAATGAGGATAGATATAGATTTTAAAGAAAAGAATGAGGATGGAAAATTAATAGAAAATATGTTCCAAATAATAACGTATTTTAATAGAAAACAGGATAATAACCAAGATGCGAGACAGGAATATTTAAAATACAAGGCGCAGTACAACAAAAGAGATAGTTAAGAGTGGCAATGAAAATAAAAAGGTATAAAATCAGTGACTAAGAAAATTGAATCTTTATTTTGGTAATATACTATAGTTCGGGGAAAGGTGGAGTTAACAAATGTGGAACATAAAAGAAGAAGATTTAGATGAATTTAAAATAACATGTAGAAATCGTTTAAGTCCAGAACGCTCCATGGTGTTTATACTTGGCGCAACTGTTTATAGTTCATTATTCATGCTTTTTATTTTTGGAGCATTAGTTAAATTTGGCTGGGGTTATTATCCAAATCTCTTTGACAAAATAATTGTTTGTATTGAATTGGTTTTATATACCTTGCAAGTAATCTTTTTAATTCTATATCTATTTCCAAAAGTTCGTTTTAAATGTCAAAAGTTGCAAGCGCTTGTGATATTATTATGTACATTTCAGCTGGGAACTATAGGATTCACATTGTTTATACTTCCAGCAATTTCAAATTATTCGATTAATCAAATTACATTATTGTATGTGGGTTTATTGTTTCTAGGAGCAGTTTTTGTTCATCTGGTGACCACAATTGATACCTTTAAACAAGCAGAGAGTGGAGCATTTAGTATGGATGAAAGGGCAGCTTCATTTTTTAGTAAAACAAAAAACAACTTACTGATTGGCGTTACGGTATATGCACTAATCCTTCTTATTTTAGTTTATTTTCATAATGATTATGAAACAGAGATATTAGTAGGGTATATAGCAGGAACTCTTGTAATGTACGCGGTAGCCATAGGTGCAGCAGAGTTCCAATTATTAGTCTATTGTAGATTTAAGTTTCCGTCATTTTATATTTCGTGGGAGGAGCACGAAAAGGAACGTCAGAAAAGACTAAAGCTTTATGAAGAGCAGGAAAAAAAGCAAGCCAAAGAAATAAAATAAGTTTTGGTTTCTGAAAATTCGAATAGAATATATAAACAATTAAGGCTTGTATAAAAATCGATGCTATTAAAAATTAAAGTATCTTCAATATAATCTGTATGAGTTAATAAATACCGGTAAGTAAAGGTGAACTATATTACTATCAAAATGGGAATGTAATGAACCTAAAAATGCCTAGAGAAATCAGCGGGGTGTCAGTATGAAGTTAAAGAAGAAAGCTAGGATGATGATAGTTCTGTTAATAGTATCAAGTTTATTAAGTGGATGTGGTTTTGGGGAGACGAAGATAGAGTATGAGCCATTTGTCAAAGCTTTGGATGAAGGTGACATGAAAAAGGTTATGTCTGCGAGTGATGATGGATATGCGTATGTGAAACAAAGAGGTATATATAGTACATATGAGCAAAAGGAAGATGGAGAGCATAGAAAAACAATCTATCAAACTTCGGAAGGGATATATAATACGAAAGATAAAAGTTTATATGGAAGTACAACACAAGCGGTTACTTCAGCAGTAGACAGCAAAGATAATAAAAAAGAAGGTGTTTATCGTACCAATATTATGTATAAAAATGGACAGGTGAAAAGTCCGGATTCAAATTTGGATGTTTCATACGTAAACTTAATTGTTGATCGTTTAAAAGGAATAGGGAAACTAAAGATGAAGCCCGGAGATGATATAAAAAAGTTTGATCAGCCTAGTACTGTTGGATACAAACTAACTGAATTAGAGTTTCAGAGTATCATTAATGATAAGTTGAAAATACAATATGATGAATATGATGGTGGATCAATCGCATTGCATATTGATTCAAAAAATGGTTCAGAGCAGATATTGGAGGTAAGTATTGTAATAAATTATAAAAAGCGAAATGATGAAGGTAAGTTAGTAGAATATATATCACAAATACACACATCTTTTGATAGTCACCAAGGTAATAACCAAGATGCGAAACAGGAATATATTGATTTTAAAGCAAAGTATAATGAGACGCAGTAATACTTAGAAGGGCATTTGTACGGAAAGATAATAGCGACATAAGTGTGATAAATGTTTCATAAATATTTCTATTTGTAGTGGAAAGAAATTGAGTATAAATATGTAGCCCCAGTTGCTGGAGTAGATGCAACTGGGGCGTTTATCCCGCTTTAATGGGCAGTAAGACCCCCACCTCAAAATGCAGCGAAAGCAAAGAAGTTAGGTGGGGGATCAACTGCCCATAAAAGTCCGATTGGTTCAACTAATAATCAGTGGGGGATGGAGAAAACCCCCCACTGATTAAAGTTTCACTTTATCTGTCTAAATTTAGTTTGAATGCATACCATTTTTTAGTTAGAGTCCTCGCTCCTCAAGTAGTTTCTTCATAATAACGGTGTGAAGTTTTTGTGTAATCGGCTTTTATTGCTAAGTTACAACTATTTCCTCTTATAGAGTACTTCTTATTATCGATACATCGTCCACATTCCAATGTCTTTAAATCCTAGTCGTTTATAAATTCGTCCAGCAGCTGGATTGTTATAAAACAAACAAAGCGTTCGGCCTTCTTTCGTAAAGTCTTGAATCATTTTTTGTAATATGAGCGAAGCGTATCCGCTTCCGCGATAATTCGAATGTGTACATACGCCAACTACCATAGCGGATAATGAATTTTCAGCGGAAGTAGAGGCGGATGCGATGATCACGCCGTCTTTTTCAATCTAGTATGTGCGTCCTGTATTCGTTTCGATAACCTGCCTTAATATTTTCTCTGATTCATTGGTAGTCGGAAATTCAGCAATGTTACCTCGCAATTGCATAATTCGCTCTACATCATCTAGTGAGGCAAGTTTAATTGTTTCATGAATTGGTGTGCTAGGTAAGTTGTTGTCATTTAGACATTCACAAAAATACATTTCATTTTTGACGCCTAATTGTAGACTTGGAGCAGTTTCAAACTTTTCTACAATGGTTGACTTACCAGAGAGTTTAAGTGGCTTATATGCGGAAAGAAGTGCCTCATAATCAGTGGTAACAAAGTCTTCTTTACTATATGGTATAAATGAATCGTGGAATCGGAGTAAAATTGATTTTAATGTTCCATTCTCTTTAAATACTCCCCATAGTTCTTGAAAATCTGTGTCATAACCGAAAGCTTCAATATCTCCAATAATAAACAAGTTAAGGGCTGCTTCTTCTTTTAGGTAAGCGAATACTTGTTCATGATCTTTCTTTGTTAATTTTCGCATCATAACGAATCGACCTCTTTTTTATTTTTCTAAATATTACAACTTAAGTTTTTTGAAATCAATATTAAATTTTATGTTTAGTTCACAAACTTTCGGAAAAACTAGGAAAGATATGACAAAGGAGGTTATGAACGGTGGATCATCCAATTCAAGGGTTAATGAAAGCAGCAATGGAAAATTTAAAAGAAATGGTTGATGTAAATACGATTGTTGGAGAGCCTGTTCAAACGGCTGACGGTGGTGTGGTGTTAACGGTTTCTAAAGTAGCGTTCGGTTTTGGAGCAGGAGGTTCTGATTTCCAAACGAATGATGGACAAAGAGCGAACGGTAACGCTGCATTTGGTGGCGGTAGCGCGGGTGGTGTTTCGATTACACCAGTAGCATTTCTTGTGGTGAATAAAGATGGAGTAAATATTCTTCATCTACAAAATGCGACACATTTAGCAGAAAAAATGATTGAATTAGCTCCACAAACAATTGATAAAATTCAATCGATGTTCCAAAAAGAAGAAAAGAAAGAGGGAAATCATCATCCTCAAAACCCAGATGAAATCCTTTAAAAACGCCTGCTTATGAGCAGGCGTTTTTTCTTGTAATCACTATGTAATAAAACACATGAAATTGTAAATAGTTTTTGAAGTTTTTTCTATGTTTCTAAAATTTTTCATGTTAAAATATGCTATAGAATTGAAACATATAAAACGAAGGTGGCTAGGTGCTTTGTCTGGAGGATCTGACCAAGTAAAGAATATGATATATATTAATGGTAATCGTCGAGGTCATTGTTTTATTACATCAGGAATTACGTTTAAAGAGTTTGCGAGTAACATCCCTTCACCGCTTCATCAAGTGTTGCTTTTGAAGCACAACTTTGAATGGACGGATTTTCATTATCATACTTTATTTGAATATGTTGAGGAAGAAAATATACATAAGTTAATTCAAGCAGAGATTGATGAATTTGATGAATTTTGTTGGGTAGATTTTGATGATGCAAGCGATTTAGATGAATTAGAGCCGAAAGAAATTGCAGAATTATTATATTTGGCTCACAAAAAAGAACCACTTGCAAGAACATTCTTTCCGCTGTTGAAAAATCGATTTGTTTATTTTTCACATGATGACGGATGGTACAACAAAGTGTATTATCGTAGAATTGCTGATTTTGTAGGAATGTTAAGTAAAGTTATTCCGTATAAACTCGGTGCTTTCGGTAAGAAACGTTTTTCTTTCTTCCAAAAATCGAAAATTTTCCCAGCAATTTCAAAAGAATTGATCATGGGACTGATTCCACTAATGGAAGATGGTCTTTACATAGATCTAGCAGGGAAGATTGAGTCAAGAAGAGGTCTTGAAATTCCGGTATATGTAGTTGGTTCGTATGAAAGTACGGATGAGGTGTTAGATAATATCGATGAATTGAAAGAGGAAGCAACAGAAACAGGTTGGCTCATTTTTGATAAGAAAGAACAAGAGTGGCAATGGGTTGTTGACTAAGAAAACTTGGCGTATGAAGTCAAGTTTTCTTGTCATTTGAAAGGAGTACAAATGAAGAAATATTATACAATTGTGGGTATTATAAGTATTATTCTCGTGGCAATATTACTTATAACTTGTCCGAAAGAATCAGATTTTAAAGTGTATGTAGAGGATAAGTATGCGTTGAATTGTAATGAGAGTAGTTTTGAATGCACGCAAAATGTAGATGGTAAAAAAGAAAAACTACAATTTGAAAGTACAGATGCACGAAATGGTGTATTCTTTATGACTGTAAAGCAAACATTTAAAACAGAAGCTGGTGTTTCAAAAGAATATAGCGGAGTAGGAATGTTTGGTACATTTCTTTTTGTTTCAGAGAAGACTTTCTAGTAATAGAAGGTCTTTTTTTTATGCTTATGTTCATATAGATGAAGTAAGACAAGCATAGGAGGGATAGCGATGAAGAACACATGTATCGTTTGCGGTGGTGAGGAGTTTTTTTCCTCAACGTTATATGCACGTACGAAACAAGATTGGGCATATGCACCAAACATGTATCGATTTGAAAAAGTATTTATTGAGCATCGAGATGAAGAAAATTATCCAGTGTTTCAAGAAATTACAGCGAAACATTGTTGTGGATGCGGTCATATTATGTTGTATCATGAATGAACACACCAAGTATAACTTGGTGTGTTTTTTTAAAACGCTGACAAAGCAAGCGGATAAAGTAAAGTAAATAAAACAGAAAAACTACCAAAACCAATTGCTGTATATCCAAGTGTTCTTGCTCCGAAATTGACAGCTAATAAGCCGACTAAAATCGCAAGAGAGCCGAGTGTAACCGGATAAAATGCAATTGAGAAAAGCGAAAGAAATAAAGCGACATAGCCTACCATTGCACCGGTATTTGTACCTTCTATTTCATTTGCAATTTCTTTACGCTTATGTCTAATCGGAATGCCAGCTGGTGATATTTCAGCTGCATACTCTTCGTTTTTTTCGCCACTTTTAAAATGATGATTTCTCTTTCTTCGCATGTACATCCCTCTCTTTCAATTGGGTGTACCTATAGTATCTTACATAAAGAGAAGAACATGAGTATGAGTTAAACCCAAGTAAAGCAAAAATTGGAGAATAAAGATTCCATTATTAGCTTGTACATCTCCTAATGAAGATAAACAGGAATTTTGGAAAATGATGTAGAATGAAATGAATGATAAAGCGTGAAGGTAGGGGAATGTATGACGAAATTTAATTGGCATGAATCAGCAGAAAAGAAATGGGATAGTAGTGCAGAGTTTTGGAATCAAAATAGTCAAGAGATGTGGGACAGTGGTAGCAGAAGTACAATTATTCCGTTTTTTGAACAATACGTGAAGAAAGAAGCACAAGTGCTCGATGTTGGTTGTGGTGATGGCTACGGTACATATAAATTAAGTCGCGCAGGCTATAAAGCAGTGGGAGTAGATTTATCGGAAGTGATGATTCAAAAAGGTAAGGAGCGCGGAGAAGGACCGAATTTATCTTTTATAAAAGGAGATCTTTCTGCATTACCATTTGAAAATGAGCAATTTGAATCAATTATGGCAATTAATTCTTTAGAATGGACGGAAGAGCCATTACGAGCGTTAAATGAAATAAAGCGTGTGTTAAAGAAAGATGGATATGCATGTATTGCAATTTTAGGACCGACAGCAAAGCCACGAGAGAATAGTTATCCTCGCTTGTACGGAAAAGACGTTGTTTGTAATACGATGATGCCTTGGGAATTTGAACAGTTAGCGAAAGAACAAGGTTTTAAAGTTATAGATGGCATCGGCGTATATAAGCGCGGAGTAAATGAGAAGATGTTAGGTCAACTACCTACAGAGTTGCAACAATCGTTAACATTCTTATGGGTATTTATGTTAAAAAACGTATAAAGAAATGAAAGAATTTTTAGGAGGTAAATAAGTGCAGAAAATACAAAAAACTGATACAATATCATCAGAACCAATTAAAGGGGGACTAGGGTATATGACAACTACTACAACAGTGAAATCCGATATTGAAATCGCACAAGAAGCGAGTATGAAGAAGATTCAAGAAATTGCAGCTGATTTAAATATTTTAGAAGATGAATTAGAGCCATACGGGCATTATAAAGGTAAGTTATCTCTTGATATTTTTAAGCGCTTACAAGATGAGGAAGACGGTAAAGTTGTTTTAGTAACAGCAATTAACCCAACTCCAGCTGGAGAAGGTAAATCAACAGTAACAGTTGGTTTAGGTCAAGCTTTTAATAAAATTGGTAAGAAAACAGTAATTGCACTTCGCGAACCATCTCTTGGACCAACAATGGGACTAAAAGGTGGAGCAGCAGGTGGTGGTTTTTCACAGGTAGTACCTATGGAAGACATTAACCTTCACTTTACTGGAGATATCCATGCGATCACAACTGCTAATAACGCATTAGCAGCGTTTATTGATAATCATATCCAACAAGGAAACACACTTGGAATTGATACACGTAAAATCGTTTGGAAACGCTGTGTTGACTTAAATGATCGTGCCCTTCGTAACGTAGTAATTGGTCTTGGTGGACCAGTTCAAGGTGTACCACGTGAAGACGGTTTTGATATTACAGTAGCATCTGAAATTATGGCGGTATTCTGCCTTGCAACAGATATTCAAGATTTAAAAGCGCGTCTATCACGCATCGTAGTTGCTTATAACTTTGCAAATCAACCTGTAACGGTTAAAGATTTAGGTGTAGAAGGTGCGTTAACATTATTATTAAAAGATGCATTAAAACCAAACTTAGTACAAACGTTAGAAAATACACCAGCTATCATTCACGGCGGACCATTTGCGAATATCGCTCACGGTTGTAACAGTGTTATCGCTACAACAATGGCAGCAAAATTAGGTGATTATGTTATTACAGAAGCTGGATTCGGTGCTGATTTAGGTGCAGAGAAGTTTTTAGATATTAAAGCTCGTGCAGCTGGCATTAAACCAGAAGCAGTTGTTATTGTTGCGACTATTCGTGCGCTTAAAATGCATGGTGGCGTAGCAAAAGATCAATTAAAAGAAGAAAATGTAGATGCATTAGCAAAAGGTATGGAAAACTTACAGAAGCATGTTGAAACAATTCAAAGCTTCGGTGTGCCTTTCGTAATTGCAATTAATAAATTCATTACAGATACAGATGCAGAAGTTACATACTTACAAGAGTGGTGTAATGAGCGTGGCTATGCAGTATCCTTAACAGAAGTTTGGGAGAAGGGTGGCCAAGGCGGAGTTGACCTTGCTGAAAAAGTACTAAAAGAAATCGAAAAAGGTGAAAACAACTACGCACCACTTTATGAATTAGAATTACCCTTAGAAGAAAAAATTCGTACAATTGCTCAAAAGGTATATGGCGCAAAAGATATTGAATTTGCTCCGAAAGCACGTAAGCAATTAGCTCAATATGGAGGAGAAGGTTGGAGTAACCTACCAGTTTGTATGGCGAAAACACAATACTCTCTTTCTGACGATGCAACAAAATTAGGTCGTCCATCTGACTTTATCGTTACAATTCGTGAGTTAAAACCATCTATCGGCGCAGGCTTTATCGTTGCGTTAACAGGTACAATGTTAACAATGCCAGGTCTTCCAAAACAACCAGCAGCACTTCAAATGGATGTAAATGAAGATGGAAAAGCAGTAGGTTTATTCTAAAAGGTTGTAATTCATCTCGTTTATCTGTAAACTATATATACATCAAGTGGCGCCTTTCCATCGAAAGGCGCCTGTTTTTTGGAGGAAATTATGTTTGATCCAACTGCTTTTGACAATTTAAAAGTAATCGTAGAAGGTGCTGTGTATGATTTTGATCTACATGGAGATATTCTTGTAACAGATCGAAAAGATATGATGGATCTTGCTTCATTAAGTCGTATATATCATATCTCATTTCAATTAACAGAACCGTTTGAACCATTAGTAGAAGCAACATTTTCATTATCTGTGGATGCAAAGAACTTGTCTGGTGAAATACTAGAAGTGCCTCAGTTTACACCAGGTTGTGAAATGAAGCTAGCATTTTCATTCTCGTTAGAACAACCAGAAGTAAAATGCGAAGAAATTGAAACATTAATGCGTTCTATATGGGGAAAAGAAAGAATGATTATGCAGAAAGTTTCATACGAATATAATAAGCAAGCGATTTCATATCATAATAAGGTAGAGGTTCTATTTCAAAAAGCGATTACAGAAGACCATGTTGATGATTTAATAGCTGTTATTTCACACATGATAGAAACGGTGCGAACAATACAGCATTTTCTTCAAAAATAGAGATAAAGGAGAAAAACAAATGATAAAAGATATGCAACCATTTTTACAACAAGCTTGGGAGAAGGCTGGTTTTAAAGAGTTAACTGAAATTCAAAAACAAGCGATTCCAACTATTTTAGAAGGACAAGACGTTATAGCTGAATCTCCAACTGGAACAGGAAAAACATTAGCGTACTTATTACCACTTTTACATAAAATTAATCCTGAAGTAAAACAGCCACAAGTTGTTGTTTTAGCGCCAACACGTGAACTTGTAATGCAAATTCATGAAGAGGTTCAAAAGTTTACAGCAGGAACTGAAATTTCAGGTGCATCTTTAATTGGTGGTGCAGATATTAAGCGCCAAGTTGAAAAATTAAAGAAACACCCAAGAGTAATTGTCGGTTCACCAGGCCGTATTTTAGAATTAATTCGTATGAAAAAGCTAAAAATGCATGAAGTAAAAACAATTGTATTTGATGAGTTTGATCAAATTGTAAAGCAAAAAATGATGGGCGCAGTGCAAGATGTAATTAAATCAACGATGCGCGATCGTCAATTAGTATTCTTCTCGGCGACAATGACAAAAGCGGCAGAAGATGCGGCACGTGATTTAGCAGTTGAACCACAATTAGTACGTGTAACACGTGCAGAATCAAAAAGCTTAGTTGAGCATACGTATATCATTTGTGAGCGACGCGAAAAAAATGATTACGTAAGAAGAATTATGCATATGGGCGATGTAAAAGCAGTTGCTTTCTTAAACGACCCATTCCGTTTAGATGAAATTACTGAGAAATTGAAATTCCGTAAAATGAAAGCAGCGGCTCTTCATGCAGAAGCAAGTAAACAAGAGCGTGAAGCGACAATGCGTGCTTTCCGCGGAGGGAAATTAGAAATTCTACTTGCTACTGATATTGCAGCGCGCGGTATCGATATTGACGATTTAACACACGTAATTCACCTAGAATTACCAGACACAGTAGACCAATATATTCACCGCTCAGGACGTACTGGACGTATGGGCAAAGAAGGAACTGTCGTATCTCTTGTAACACCACAAGAAGAGCGCAAATTACTGCAATTTGCGAAAAAACTAGGCATCGTATTTACGAAGCAAGAAATGTTCAAAGGATCATTTGTAGAAACGAAACCGAAAGCACCAAAGAAAAAGAAACCAGCATTTACTGGGAAGAAAAAGCCTAGATAAATGATGGAGAAGGCGTAACTATTTGTAGTTACGTCTTTTTTGTTTGTAAACAAGTGATAATGGGAATTGTATTAGTGTTTTTAATGTGCCTATCATATATATGCTTCTACTGGGAGTATCGAAAAAAGGATAGTTTATTTATTTGGTTTATACGAGGAAATAATATAAAAAAGTCGTATATTAAAATGATGCGAAATAATAAAAAGAAGGTACATATATGGATAGGAAATTAGGAATGTTTTTGAATACGAAATATATTGAAGTAAACGAAGGAATAAAAAAGGCAAGAGAATGGGGGTTAGAATATATTCAATTATATGCTATCAATCCGACTTTCAACTTAGCTAACATCTCAAAGATACAATGGAATACATTAAAAGAAAACTTATCTTTTAATGAGATTCAAGTCCCGTCATTAGCAATTAGCTTCGGAGAAAATGGAATAATAGGAACTGAAGCTGAATGTGTAATAGAGAGTTTTAAATATATTACTGATAAAGGGTTAAGGTTAGGAGCTAACATAGTAACAGCCCATATTGGGGAAATCCCTGATGATGAAAATAGTGAGTACTATGATAAAATGCTACGTGTTTGTAATGAAATAGGGGACTTAGCGTTCAGATTTGGAGGATTCTTCGCCATTGAGACGGGATCTGAAAAAGCAATAGTATTAAAACGATTTTTAGAAACTGCAAACTCGAAAGGACTAGCTGTTAACTTTGACCCAGCAAATTTAATAAGTGATGTAAATGAAAATCCGGGAGAAGGTTTATTACTATTAAAAGATTATATAGTACAAACTCATATTAAAGATTGTAAAGAAGTGAAAAGTGATCGTTCAACTAAGTATATAGAAGTCGCAGCAGGGAATGGTGAAGTAGATTTCGATATATTCTTCAAAGTATTAGATAAAATTGGATTCGACGGATATAACATGATTGAAAGAAATGATTATTTTGATGAACTGGATGGGATGAGTCAGTCGATAAATTTTGCAAAGAAGTACATACCAACTCAAAAGGAATAACGATAGTATTTGTAGAAAGCTACATAGAATATAAAAACCATTAGGGGGAAATGTAATGATCCATAAAGTAGGACAAATTATGTTATATGTAAATAATCAAGATGAGGCAGTAAATTTTTGGACGGAGAAGGTAGGGTTTCATGTAGTTGCAGAGGAAGATAATAAGCAAGGAATGAGATGGATTGAAATCGCTCCGAAAAGCGGTGCGGAAACGAGCATTATATTACATAATAAAGAAGTTATTTCGAAAATGAGCCCAGAATTGAATCTTGGTACACCGTCTTTAATGTTCTTCTCAGAAAATCTTGATCAACTATATACAGATTTAACAAATAAAAATGTTACTGTTGGAGAAATGGTAACTATGCCTTCTGGTAAAGTGTTTAACTTTGCTGATAGCGAAGGGAATTATTTTGCGGTTATGGAGAAGAACCAATAATAATATTGCTATGTGAAAATCCCCCTCAAATATATTTGAGGGGGATTAAATTTTTGAAGTGGATTTTTCATTAGAGAGTTGTTTAATAAAAAATACTCCTTTTTCAATAGCTGTCTCAATATAGCCAACGATTTGATCAAACGTAAATACTTGTAAGTCTTCATGCAAATGTTGCTTTGGATACAACATATCTTCAAAAAGATACTTTCGAAAAGCTAAAACGTTTTCTTTAGAAACCTCTTCAATATCCACAATGTGAGCCTCTTGATTGAGAAGAGAGAAAAGCTGTTGTTCTTGATCGTAATGATGAAGCAACTTTGCATTTAACAATTTAAAATCGTTATAGTACAGGGGTGCGATAGTTTCGTCATTCTCTATTCTATTTTTTAGCCAAGGTAGAAAAAATCCACTTAGCCAATTATCATCGGCAATGAGGTGGGTATAATAGCCTAAAATAAATGGGGAATCTATATGTGATTCATATTTATGAAAAAATGAATCATAATCTATTCTTCTCGTATAGTTCTTCGTTGTACCGGCATAAAAATGTGAGGTTCCTTTTTCTTTTTTTGAATGAACAGCATCAGGGGCTACAGCTCCAAGTAAGAAAGAAGTCTTATCGTGAATTGATAGTTTCTCAGCAATACCACTAGCGATAATAACATGCATAATTCGTGATCCCATGAATGCCACCTCTGTTTCCAGTATTCATTTCAGGAAGAGGACTAAACAGTTAGTATTACTTTCCCTGTACTTTTTCTACTTTCGACCCATTCATGTGCTTTCCCTGCATTTTGAAGTGGAAAAGATTTCGTAGCCTTAATTTGTAAACGTCCGTCACGCAAATAACGGAAAACTTCATTTGCAGTTTCTTGGAGCAGTTTAGGACGCTTTTTTCGTGTGGTTCCAAAGCTAAAACCGAGTATAGAGCGGCAACTTGCATGTAAATCTTTCGTTTGAAAGTTACCAATTTCACCGCTAGCATTACCGAAATGAACGAGGCGACCGTAATAAGCAAGGCAGTTTAAACTTCTTTCAGAAACCGTTCCAGAAATAGAGTCTAAAATTACATCAACCCCTTCACCATTTGTCAGTTCATTGACTTTCTCTACAAAATCTTCATCTTGATGACAAATAACATAATCAGCTCCAGCATCTAAAGCAATTTCTTTTTTTGCTTCACTTCCGACAGTGCCTATAACTGTTCCAGCCTCTAATAGTTTAGCAAGTTGAATAGCAGTAGTGCCAATTCCGCCAGCAGCCGCATGAATGAGTACAGATTCACCTTGTTGAAGCCTTGCAACATTTGCGAGTAAATTATAGCTTGTAAAAGATACGATTGGACAAGCGGCTGCAGTTTGAAAGTCAACTTCATGGGGTAATACGAAAGTAAGATTTTCATTTGCAACAACGTATTCTGCGTAAGATCCATTTTGAGGAAAAGCAATGACACGTTGTCCAGGGTGAATATTTTTCACATGAGAACCGACACGTTCTACAATACCAGTGGCATCTATACCTGGAATAAAAGGTAGTGCTTTATTTCCTTTTTTACCATAACGTGATTTAATATCAGCGAAATTTACACTAGTAGCAACAACGCGAATTAAAACTTGATCTTCTGAAATAGCCGGTATATCCAAATCTGTATATTTCATCACTTCAGGACCACCGAACGACGTTACAACGATAGCTTTCATCATATATCCTCCTAAATTTGACTATATAAATTATTTTAAATCTTTATCAGAAATTGGAAAAT
>NZ_JBNLYE010000093.1:0-14849 GCF_050172095.1 Bacillus sp. GMs2/2 | reverse complement strand
TTTTTCTGAAGAAATGGAATGAATTAAAAGATGTGAAATCTGAATTGGCACTTCGTGATTGGTTTTATGGTACCAAAATTAGCTTATCGCTATGTACGTCAAAAGAGCCGTTAACATTCTTAGTAAATGTTGAAGGAAGAGATAAAGGGCTATTTTCGGAAGAAGATTTTATTGTCGTAAATTGCATGTGCGAGTCAGTATTTGAAAATGAAGAAAAACCAGCTGCAGAGTCATTTATGCATGCGGATATTTATAAAAAAAGTAGTGCAGGATGTATTTTACAAGTGCAGACTGTAGATAGTCATTTAATATCAGAGTTATATGGGGAAGAAGGAGAAGTAACGTTCGATAAACGCAGTGTGGAGCGTGTTTTCGGAAAAGAAGGTATAACAGAAATGACAATTCCAATTGTAGAAGATGAAAAAAAATTCGCTGATTTATTAGAAAGGAATGTTCCGAATTTCATTGAAGGTGGAGGGGTAGTTCTTGTTCATAATTACGGCATGATTGTGTGGGGAAAAACGCCAGAAGAGGCGAAAAAATGGCTAGAGGGTATAGAATATTTAATGAACTATCATGTAAAGTTATTAATGATTAAGGGGGCAAGAAGCTCTGTTATATAAAAATGGATGTGATATAGCTACAAGTTAATAAATAAATGAAAGCGTTTTAAAAATAATTTCACTCATAAAATATAGGTCTCCTTATTATATATAGATTACATGTTGACATGTAAGGAGGAACATATTTTGCGAGTTAAATATCATTTTCTGCCAAAGCAGCAAGTAACATTTTGCAAAATAAATGATTCTGGTGAAGAGGCACTGCAAATGATGAACGAAACGGGATTTCGAGCCATCCCGGTATTAGCAGAAGATGAGAAGAAATTCACGGGGATTATTTATAAAGTAGATTTATTAGAAAAAAAATGCAATAGCGGATTAGAGCATGTAAGTGCAGGGGATATGCTCGACGATTCCAATGCATTTATTTTTGAAAAGGATTCCTTCTTCAGAGCCTTTTATGTAATTCGTCGGCTTCCGTTTTTAGCCGTGCTAAATGATTATAATGAATTTGTCGGTATGTTAACGCATTCGAATATATTTGATGTTATTGAAGATTCATTTGGTATGCGAACAGGTGGTTATATATTAACAATTGCAACACAAGATTGTAAGGGAACGATTAAAGAGCTTGGGACATTGTTAAAAGCATATAATATCGGTGGCCTATTTACGCTAGATAACGGTGATCAATATATCCGCCGCGTTATTGTAAATATATCAGATGAGTTAGATGAAACAAAATTAAAGCAATTAATCGGAAAAATAGAGAAAAAAGGATTCAGAGTGAGTCATGTAGATTATATTTAAGTTAAAAAGAAAAGTACCTATCTGTTATATATAGATAGGTACTTTTTTGTCCCGCTATTTGTGGGCAGGAAGATCTTCGCCTCAAAATTCAGCGCAAGCAAAGAAGTTAAGTGGGGGCGGACTGCCCGTAAAAGCCCAATTGGTGAGGGCTGATTATATGTGAGTAATGAACTTTATTTTGAAACAGGAGGCGGGGATAATGCTAGATCAGATAAGAAAATAAAGTCTGCATGCTCACGAATTTTAGGGATAGAAGTTTCAATAACGCGTGATGTAATTTCACCTGGGGGGCCCACATGCCCGATAGCTACCATAATAGGTTTTTCTTGAATTTTTTTGATGAGTAATTGGGCTTGTTTTGAAATATGTCCTGCTGTATACACATCATCAAAAAATAGTTGGTTTTCAATAATAGGAACTCCTAATTCTTTTCCGATTTTTGGGACGACACTATTAGGATTCGTTTTACTATCTAAGTAAAATAAACCGTGTTTTTTACAAGCAGCAAGTATAAGGCGAACAATTCTTTCATCCGCTGTTACTTTTGACCCCATATGATTGTTCATTCCAATTGCATGCGGTACTTCTTGAATGGCTTGTTCAAGTCGGTTGTTTATTTCTTCATCGCTTAAATCAGTTGTAATTGCTTTCGGCCCAAGCCATTCTTTTTTACCTTTTATAGGTTCCATTGGCATATGTATAATAACTTCATGGCCTTTCTTATGGGCAGCTATTGCGTCTTCTTTTGTGGAAGGAAGAAAAGGCATAACAGCAACAGTGAGTGGAATGGGAAGTGATAACATTTGATTAGTCCCCTTCATATTATTACCGAAATCATCAATGACAATAGCAACTTTATTCGTATGAGCATTTGCTTGAATAGGAAATAAGAAAGACGGTAAAAACAAAACAATGATGAATAATGCAATCGTATATTTTCGCATATAAATATTTCCTTTCTATTGTTATCCTGCTATTTGTGGGTAGTAAGACTCCCACCTCAACATTGGGCTGGATAGGTGGGAGATTCACTGCCTACCCGATTGGTGAATGCTAATTATCAGTGGGGGCTGAACAAAAAAACACTGATTAAAGTTTCACTTTATCAATCATCATTATGTTTTGCTTTTTTATATAAATTAAACAAAAAATGTCGAAGAAAAGTAGGTGGAAAATTAAGAATCCCCGGTTTACGTAGAATTTATAAAAAAAGAAGATGAAAAAAATGTCTATTATTGCGAATGTATTTACAAAGATAGAATAATTTGTAATAATTCTCAAAGTGAGGGTAAAGATTTGTAAATTACAGGGAGAAAATGTTAAATTTTCTGATTCTTCAAATTTGCATATGATTAAGTAGTTAAAAAAAGTCAATGGAGAAGTGAAGTTAAGAGCATGGAAGTATAATAAGGGGGATATGGATGTTTACTGTAAAAAGGAAGTACACATTAGAAAAGCTTTCACGTGATATTCATATGAAACGTGAAGAAATGATTCAACTAGGATTAACAAGTGGGCTAAATAGTAGGGAGACAATTCAAGTTAGTCAAGAATTGGACAAGCTTATTTTACAATATCAATGTTATAAAGAAAAACAAACACCGAAATGGTTTTCAATTATAAAAATACCTATTTTCCAAATCGGGTATGAAGGAAAATCAAATAATTTTTGGCGAATGCTTGTGGCTGGTTTTATGAAATAAGTATAATTACCCTTATAGGATAAGGATAATTATACTATGTGTAACGGAATTTCGATATGAACTGTCGTTCCTTCATTTTCTGTACTGTCGATAAAAATATGCCCATTATACATCTCTACAATTCGTTTACATATGACAAGTCCAAGACCTGTTCCAGTATCTTTATTAGTAAAGAACGGATGAAAGAGGTGTTTTTGAATATGTTGCGGAATCCCTTTTCCAGTATCTGTAATATGCAGTTGTGCGTGTGTTTCATTGTTTTTTACTACAATGGTTAATGTATCATTAGAAGTCATGGCCTCAATTGCATTTTTGGTAATGTTTAAAACCACTTGTTTCATATGGTCTTTCGAACAACGGATATGAACAGGATGGTCTGGCAAATGTAAATGGAATACAATGTTATGTAAATTCGCCTCAGATTGAATAATTAATGCTACCTCATTTAGAATTGTTCTTACATCATATGTTTGTTCGATGATGGCGGTTGGCTTTCCTAGAATAAGAAATTCACTTACAATTTCATTGATTCGCTCTATTTCTTGTTCAATTACGGAAAAGTAGAACTGATCTTGTTCATCTTTATATTTCTCTTTTAATAGAGCGACGAGTCCTTTAATTCCAGTAAGAGGATTACGGATTTCGTGTGCTGTACTCGCTGCAAAAGTTCCAACTAATTCAATTTTCTGTAGTTCATTTTGTTGTCTTTCAAGTTTTGTTTGACGTTTTAACAACATATATTGAGCAAGCAAAAATAAAATAGACATTAAAAATAAAGTAGCTATACACTCTATTGCAACCCACTGGTATAAGGTTTTTTGATGAATGGGTAATGGAGAAACAGAGACCTTCCAATTTAATCTTTGGAGTGGGGTAGTAAGCATATTAGAATGCGTATCACTTGTGTCGTTATTATCATCGGTTAGAAAAACTACATCATGTTTATCAGTTACCTCAAAATGGTATTGTGGTTTAATGGCATTTAAAGAAGAGGAAATGTAATCAAAGCGTAAACTAGCTAATAATAATCCTGAGAGCTCCTTCTGTTTATTAAATATGGGGGCAGCAATCATAATAGCTTTATGTCCAAGAACGCGATCAGTAATGACTGATGATACAGTGGTTTTTTTAGTTTGGAGCGCGTCTTGAATATATTTACGGTCTGAAACATCTATAGGCTTTGATTCATCTTCAGATGCGATTGTAATGACTCCTTCTGGTGTAGCGTAATATAGACCAGAAAAGCGTGCATCGTTTCCATCTGTATCATGTACAATTTGTTTAATGCCATTTATATTACCAGTCTCGGTGCCTACAACTTTTGCAAGCATGTCTAAAGCAGAAATTGCTTCACCAAGATGATGATCCAAATAATCTCTATATAAAAAGAGAACTGTATGAGCAGATAATTTGTTTTCCTGTTTCATTTTATATGTATGATACGAATAAAATGTAGCACCAATCCCTATTGTCGGTAGGATAACAAGCAATATATATATAATTATGCTTTGGAATTTGACTTTCAAATGTGGTACTCCTTCTTTTTTTATTATCATTATATATAAACTATGTTAAAATTGTCATGTTTTTATTCAAGAATGATTTTTAATATATTAGGGGAGAGGAAATGGATGAGTGAATGCTCATTCGGAATTCACATGAAGTATGAAGTGGTATTTTCTTTTTATTGCTGAGAATTTAAGTGAAGGGTTGAAAGTTGTATGACATCAAATAATGAACGAGAAGATATTTCTCAATCTTTAAAAGTATTTATTGCATTATCTCGTGTACATCGTTCTGTTATGGATACTACAAATAAATCTATACAAAGTAACGGGTTAAATCCAACTGAATTTGCTGTATTAGAACTGCTATATCATAAAGGCGGTCAACCACTCCAGCAAATTGGTGAGCGCATTTTAATAGCTAGTGGCAGCATTACATATGTTGTAGATAAGTTGGAGAAAAAGGGATTAGTAAAGAGAATCCCATGTCCGAATGACAGACGTGTTATTTACGCGCAATTAACTGAGTCTGGCGAGAACTTTATTGCTTCTATTTTTCCGGGGCATGAGAAAGTTATACATCAGTCTTTTGAAATGTTAACGAAAGATGAAAAAGATGAATTACTTGATTTATTAAAAAAAATTGGGAAGTATGAAAAATAATATGTTCCAAAGGAGCTTTGGATAAATAAATCCAAGGCTTTTTTATTTGTAATGAACTCATGGCAGTCACTGCCGAAATTTGTTGAAAATTAAGAGGGGATTCGAGAATACGTATTGAATTATAATAAAGGTATGTAATGGAGAGGAGGCTCGTTCATGTCATTTAAAGACTATGAATATAAACGCCCAAATATTGAAGAGTTAAAAGAGAAATTTACTGTTGCTTTAGAGAAGTTTGATAACGCAAAAACTGTAGAAGAACAAAAACAAGTCATTCATTCAATTAATGAGATTCGCAACGATTTTGGTACAATGGGAAACCTTTGTTACATTCGCCATTCTGTTGATACGACGGATACTTTTTATAAGGAGGAGCAGGATTTCTTTGATGAATTCTCTCCAGTTGTACAAGGATATGGTACAAAATATTATAAGGCACTCATTAATTCTCCATTTCGTGAAGAATTAGAGGCGTATTATGGAAAACAATTATTTGCTCTAGCAGAATGTGATTTAAAAACATATTCAGATGAAGTCGTGAAAGATTTACAATTAGAAAATAAATTATCATCGCAATATACACAGTTATTAGCATCTGCAAAAATTGACTTTGCTGGAGAAGAAAGAACGTTATCGCAACTGATTCCGTTTATGCAAGGAAAAGAAAGAAGCGAACGTAAAGCAGCAAGTGAAGCATACTACGGATTTTTAGCTGGAAATGAGGAAGAACTAGATCGTATTTATGATGAGCTTGTTAAAGTGAGAACGAAAATCGCAAAATCTTTAGGTTTCAAAAACTTTGTTGAACTTGGATATGCAAGAATGTACCGTACAGATTATAATGCGGAGATGGTGGCTAATTACCGTCAGCAAGTGCTAGATTATATCGTTCCCGTTACAACGGAATTAAGAAAGCGACAACAAGCACGTATCGGTGTAGAGAAGTTAGCTTATTACGACGAAAACTTTGAGTTTGCTACAGGTAACCCAACTCCAAAAGGAGATGCGGATTGGATTGTTGATCATGGAAAGACAATGTATAAAGAGTTATCGGTTGAAACAGATGAATTTTTCAATTTCATGCTAGATAATGATTTATTAGATTTAGTTGCGAAAAAAGGAAAAGCTGGTGGCGGATATTGTACATATATTGAGAATTATAAAGCGCCATTTATTTTCTCAAACTTCAATGGAACATCTGGTGACATTGATGTATTAACACATGAAGCAGGTCATGCTTTCCAAGTATATGAAAGTCGTAAATTTGAAATTCCAGAATATAATTGGCCAACATATGAGGCATGTGAAATCCACTCTATGAGTATGGAATTCTTTACATGGCCATGGATGAAGCTATTCTTTGAAGAAGATGCAGATAAATATTACTTCTCTCACTTAAGTTCAGCACTTCTGTTTTTACCTTATGGTGTATCTGTTGATGAATATCAACATTATGTATATGAAAATCCTGAAGCATCACCTGAAGAGCGTAAGACAGCATGGCGTAACATAGAGAAGAAATATTTACCACATCGTGATTATGAGGATAATGATTATTTAGAGCGCGGTGGTTTTTGGCAACGTCAAGGGCATATTTATAGCTCACCGTTCTATTATATTGATTACACGCTTGCTCAAATTTGTGCGCTACAATTTTGGAAACGTGCAAGAGATAATAGACAAGAGGCTTGGGAAGATTATGTGAATCTGTGCCAACAAGGTGGAAGTAAATCGTTCTTAGAATTAGTAGAAGTTGCAAATTTAACATCACCATTTGCTGAAGGCTGTGTGAAAAGTGTTATTACAGAAATTGAAGCATGGTTACATGCGATTGACGACACAAAATTGTAAAAAACATGCGCTTTTTTTCACATGTTTAACATCGACATAATGGGAAAATGATGAGATAATAAAAGAAAATTCAGAATACTAAAGAGGTGTTTCTAATAAGGAGCACCTCTTTTCACAAACAAAAGGGGGGAACAAGTATGCTTCAATCTAATATGGATGTAAGTTTAGAAAGTTTAGTAAACTCATTACAGTCTACTCGAAGCACGCTATTATCAGAAATTGAAATGTTAAATGACACAGAAGTGAATGTAAAGCCACGCCGTGATAAATGGAGCATTATTCAAATTTTACACCACTTGCATTTAGTTGAACAATCTGTCACGTCTGCCCTTGTATATGCTTTACAAAAAAAGGAAAGAAACACGACTCCATTTAAAGACCTCCAACTTACGCTTGATCGCACACATAAACGAGAAGCTCCTCAGCAAATGCAACCAACAGAAACTTTAATGAAAAAACAGCAAGGAATTCAATTGCTAGAACATTCACGCCAAGAACTATTACACGCGCTTCATAGTGTTATAGATGAAAAAGATTTATTTGAAAATGGATTAAAGCATCCTGTTTTTAATGATCTGAATTTGTATCAATGGGTTCAATTTCTTGATTTGCATGAACAAAGACATCTTACGCAGTTAAAAGAGGCGAAACATGCAATTTTGCAACGCTAAAGTAGAAGAAGTGGGAAACCACTTCTTTTTTGATACGTGCATAGTTTTCTTTCTTATTTTGGAATACTACATGGAGAAAGAAAAGAAGGAGTTGAAAAAACATGTCTAAAAAGAAGCGAGAAGAAGAGCGCGCCTGGAAAGCACGTAAAGAAAATCAACAACCGCACGGAAAAGTGAAAGCTTTTGCTGAATTAGTTGAAGGAACAGAAAAAACGTGATGAGTATTTCATCACGTTTTTTGTATGAGTGGAAAAGTTAATAAAAAGGTTGTACCGATTCCTTTTTCACTTATAATATCAATTTTTCCATTCATAGCTTGAACAACACTGAATACGACCATCATTCCAAGTCCAGTACCTTTTTCTTTCGTTGAATAAAAAGGAGAGCCAAGACGTTTTACTTGTTCTGAATCCATACCGACTCCTGTATCTTTTATATATAACTGAATATGCTTATGATCAGGAACTAATGTGAAATAAAGATCACCGCCTTTTGGCATAGCCTCAATGCAATTTTTTAAAATATTTAATAAACATTGATTTAGTTTTTGCTTTTCTCCAACGATAAAAAAAGAAGTGCTTTGCTTTATATAATGAGTACGTACATTTGTTAAATTAGCAAGCGGTGTAATTAACGACAATGCATGTAGTAATTCTTCTTCTAACTGTAATGTTTGTTCTTTTTCAATGCTTGGTTTAGCAAAGGTTAAATAATCTGTAAGAACATGATTTGCTTGTTCGATGCCATTAATGGCAATGTCGATATATAATTTTCGTTCCTGCTCAGTGCATGTACCTGATTGTAACAGTTGTAAAAAACCTTTCGTTGAAGTTAATGGATTGCGAATTTCATGAGAGATAGACGCTGCCATTTCACCAATTAAATGAAACTTTTCAGCATTTATAAGTTCGTTTTGGAGACGAACTTGAGTTTGTAATATGTGTAGTAAATATAGAATTAGAATCGTACCAAGCATTGAACATAATTCATACACAATAATATGCGGTATATAATCAGTCTTATTTGTAACCTTTGAAAGGAAGAAGGGTATCCAACTAAATCCGTATGTGAGACTGTAGATAATAGCAAGTGTTATTTTTATACGATTAGAAGTTCGATTGAAAAATTTATATGTTAATAATAGAACAATAAATAGAAGAACAGAACCGATAAGAGATGGGAAAACACCTACCCCACCTAATAATAAGCGATATATGTTTAATACAACTAAGATAGAACCACCAGCAATAGGCCCTCCCGTTAATGTACCGACAATTAATACAATATGGCGCATATCAAATTGAAAACCATTATTTGTTTTTGCTGCAAATGTAATACAGAGTACGGTAGCAAGGCAACAGAGTACAATGAATATAGCTGAATTTAATTTAGGAGAGCGTTTCCCTTTTTGATTCCAAAATAAATGATATACGAGCATTGTAATCAGGATGAATAATATATTTAAAAAGAGATAAATAATAAAGGATTTCAGTGGGATGCCTCCTCTCTTCTTAGATTAAATTAATCATACTATAAAATGAAAGAAATGAAATAATAAATAGCGGAAAAATCAGAAATTTTTACGCTAGTATACAATATGTTACAATAAGCTGTGTCAATGAAAGAAGAAATTCCGTGCATCGCGCGGGAGAGGTTCGCGAACTCCCTCTATAAAAAACTATGGAAACAACAATATCCTTAGGTATTGTTTTGTTTTTTTATTGTGACAGTTCAAGAACGTTCTTTCTTCTTATTTATAGTAGAGAAGGAGAATGAGTGAAATGAAAAAAGAAAAAGCAGTTGTTGTTTTTAGTGGAGGACAAGATAGTACGACATGTTTATTTTGGGCAATAGAGCAGTTTGCAGAGGTAGAAGCTGTAACGTTTAATTACAATCAACGTCATAAGCTAGAAATTGATTGTGCAGCGGAAATTGCAAAAGAACTAGGAATAAAGCATACGGTACTAGATATGAGTCTATTAAATCAACTTGCTCCAAATGCGTTAACGAGAACGGATATGGAGATTACACATGAAGAAGGTGAATTGCCATCGACATTTGTAGATGGACGAAATTTACTCTTCTTATCATTTGCTGCTGTATTAGCAAAACAAGTTGGAGCACGTCATATTGTAACCGGTGTATGTGAAACTGATTTCAGTGGTTATCCAGACTGCCGTGACGTGTTTGTGAAATCGTTAAATGTTACTTTAAATTTATCTATGGATTACCCGTTTGTCATTCACACGCCACTTATGTGGATTGATAAGGCTGAAACATGGAAATTATCAGATGAACTTGGAGCATTTGAGTTTGTTCGAGAAAAAACATTAACATGTTATAACGGAATCATTGGTGATGGTTGCGGTGAATGTCCAGCATGTCAACTTCGTAAAGCAGGATTAGATACGTACCTACAAGAACGCGAAGGAGCGAATAACTAATGGATAACTTTTTTGGATTTCGCATCGTAGAGAATTTGCAAAAAATGGACAAGGATATTCAGCGTAAACAACTCAAATACCATAATAAAAGAGTAATGGTCAGCAAGGAATTTACATTTGATGCAGCACACCATTTACACTGTTATGAAGGGAAATGTAAAAACTTACACGGTCACACATATAAAGTTGTATTTGGAATTAGTGGATATGTAAATGAAATAGGTCTTGCAATTGACTTTGGAGATATAAAAGAAATTTGGAAAAATGAAATCGAAATTTATCTAGATCATCGTTATTTAAACGAAACGTTACCTGCAATGAATACGACTGCTGAAAATATGGTCGTTTGGATTTATGAAAAGATGGCAGAAGCACTAACAAAAGAGAATCGAGTGAACGAATATAAAGGAGCTCGCGTTGAATTTGTTCGTCTATTTGAGACGCCGACTAGTTATGCGGAAGTAAGACGGGAGTGGATGCTTGATGAGTAAAATCCCTGTCTTAGAAATATTCGGTCCGACTATTCAAGGTGAAGGAATGGTTGTAGGGCAAAAAACAATGTTTATCCGTACAGCTGGTTGTGATTATAGCTGTGCTTGGTGTGATTCTGCTTTTACGTGGGATGGATCAGCTAAAGATCAAATTAGACAGATGACACCAGAAGATATTTGGGATGAGCTTGTTGCAATTGGAGGAGAAAATTTTTCTCATGTTACGATTTCAGGTGGAAATCCGGCATTGCTGAAAAATATTGAGTTTCTTCTTTCTATATTAAAAGAAAATGGAATGCGAACGGCAATTGAAACGCAAGGGAGTAAATGGCAAGATTGGTTACTTCAAATTGATGAGGTAACAATTTCTCCAAAACCACCAAGTTCAACGATGAAAACAGATTTTCATAAGTTAGATGCTATTATTCAGAAACTAGCAGGAAAAGATATTAGTTTAAAAGTAGTAGTATTCGATGATCATGATTTTGAATATGCAGTTAAGATGCACGAACGTTATCCAAAGGTACCATTTTTCTTACAAGTAGGAAACGATGATACAAAAACAGTGGATGATGCGATGCTTATAAAAAATTTATTAGATAAGTATGAATGGCTGATTGATAAAGCTGTAAATTGTAAAGAGATGAATGATGCAAAAGTATTGCCTCAGCTTCATGCGTTAGTATGGGGAAATAAGCGCGGCGTATAACGAGAAGGGATGTTTAAAATGACAGGAAGATTAGATGAAGATTTAAAAGATGTAACATTACTAGGGAATCAAAATACAAAATATTTATTTGAATATAGCCCAGAAATATTAGAGGTATTTGATAATAATCATCCAAACCGTGATTATTTTGTAAAATTCAATTGTCCTGAATTTACAAGTTTATGCCCGAAAACAGGACAACCAGATTTTGCAACAATTTATATTAGCTATATTCCAGAGCAAAAAATGGTAGAGAGTAAATCTTTAAAGTTGTATTTATTTAGTTTCCGCAATCATGGTGATTTCCACGAAGATTGTATGAACGTTATTATGAACGATTTAATTAAATTAATGGATCCGCGTTATATTGAGGTATGGGGGAAATTCACACCACGTGGTGGCATTTCAATTGATCCATACTGCAACTACGGGCGCCCAGGTACGAAGTATGAACAAATGGCTGACTACCGCATGATGAACCACGATCTATATCCGGAAACAATTGATAATCGTTAATAGAAAGAAAGGGCCTGTATACTATACAGGCCCTTTCTTTCTATTATATTATGCATTTTGATTAATGACAGTATAGTTTTTATGACTTACAACTGTAAGAGGTTCCATATCTAGTTCTCTAAAATTCTTCATAATTGTTATATCAACAATAACAGAGTTTTGATTTACTTTTTGAACACGGCCTTGCATTCCACCTTTAAATTCGATGATATCTCCAGTTTCTGCGATCTGCATAAGCAACTCTCCTTGTTACAGTTTTCCCAAAAAAAGAATAAATTTGGGTTTTTTTATTTCCTCCTATTTTGAACCATATTTCCTACTTTGTAAATGTTTCCAAAGTAAAAATTCGAAAAATATTCACTTTTTGTAAGAAAATATGTAGAAAATCCATGTTTTTTAGAAAAAATAGCAAAAATGCGAGAATCTTTATATCGAGGTATAATGAAAAAGTAGAATAACCTGCTGAAGTGGGAGAAATTAGAGGCGGTAAAATGATGTTTGAATTTGTGGGGAGTGTTATAGCTTTAATTTTATTTTTATTTTCTTATATGCATTTAAAAAAGATTCGTCAATATGATACGAGTACATATTTTGATGGGATGGATGGTATCCATGCTTCGATAACACATGATAGTGGTGGGGAGATGTAAAGGGATATAACTTTATTTTCTTGCGTGGTATGATGTTTAGAACTAGTGCATAATAGAGTTCATAAGTGATGAATGGAGAGTGAAAAGAATGAAGATTTCTTTTATTCGTCATGGTTGTTTAAGTCGTATAAGAGAACCGATGACAATTAATTCATTTCACGAATGGATGAAACAGTATGATTCCGAGTCAATGATACAAAAAGCTAAAATGCCGATAGAAACAATAGAGGCAATTGAAGCAGCGAAATTTGTCTTAACAAGTGATCAAAGGCGTGCTGTACAATCAGCAGCTGAATTGACGGATTCTTTATCTTTTATGCAAAATTCTCTTTTTAGAGAAGCTGAAGTTCCTTCATGCTTTTTTGCTCCGAAGTGGTTGAAATGCACAATTAAGGTATGGATGTTCATTGGACGAACATTATGGATACTTGGCTACCATAAAGATGTTGAGTCTTATAAGGAAGTAAGAGAGAGGGTAAGGCAAGCGGCTTACCTGTTACATCGTTATGCTCTCGTACATGGAAGTATAGCTCTTGTAGGTCATAATTATGTGAATGTAATGATTGGTGCCGAACTGAGAGCGATGGGATGGTCTGGTTCTCCTATTTTGCACAGAGAGCCATGGGGATGTACAACATATACGTTTCACGAGGCGATGGATGGAAATATATTAAATACAAATTTAACATAAAAGCACACGATTTATATAAATCGTGTGCTTTTATGTTAAGATATAGAAATTTTGACGTTTAATGGTTTTACGAGATGAGCATAAGGTTCCCCTACTAGCATAACAATTTCATCTTTTTTATAACCTAACTTTTCGTATAGTGAATAGGCGCGTTTGTTTTCTAAATTAACAAGTAAAGCGATTTTTTTATGCCCTTTTTCAGTTGCATAGATTTCGGCAGCTTCAATTAATTTAGAACCTATACCTTTTCCGCCGTGTGCACTTGAAACTGATAATGTATCAATGTAATACTCATCAAGCTCAGCTTCTTTTTCTAACGTAATTGATTCATCTTTATGTAATGCTCTTAAGTGATGTACAATTGGTGCGTCAAGCTGTGTTGCTTCACTACCGTGATAAGCGACAATAATTCCAACTGCACTCTCGTCTTGTTCATAGACAAAACAGTTTTCGTAGCTCAGACGGTTATTTTCTTTTGAGAACCATGTCTCAAGTCCTAGTAATACTTCTGCTTCAACTGTGCTACCTGTGATTTTTTCAGCAATTTCATGCAGAGCATTATACAATAAAGGAGCTATTGCCATCGCATCTGTCTTTTTTGCTTTCCGAATCATAGTATCCCTCCTAGTTCTATTTGTATATTGTAGCATAGTGGTATGGAACTTTGCATAATTGAATGCCGAAATGTTTGATATAGAGAAGTAGCTATGTTAGTATATGATATTTAGTGGACATATAGTAAAACAATATTGTTTGCGAAATAACGAAAATAAAATCATGGCATAACAACGAGATAAAGTGAAACGTTAATCAGTAAGATTTTTTGTTCATTCTACGACTGATTAGTAGTCAACACCAATCGGACTACCTGCAAATAGCGGGATAAATTTACAGTTGTTGACCTATAGAATATAAGATAAAATAAAATATTGCAGAGAGGTGAAATACATGGATAAAGAATTAGCAAATACAATTTTAGATCAGCTAAAAAATGGTGAAATAAAGGAGTATGTTGTTACGAAAGATGTATTTTATACGTTCAGAGAAGTTGTTGTAAATAGAGAAGACTTTAAGCATTTCATTGGTAACGCACAGCGAGGCGGGCAAGTGATTTATACATATTCAGAAACGCCACGTTCATAAAGGAGAATTTTGATCAGCAGGGCATCTCTCACTGATTAGTAGCCTTCACCAAATGGACGTTTAATGCGGGATAAATAAAAGATAAAGGAGAGGGGAATTATGGGCGATTTTAAACAAGGCATTTTACCACATTGGGATTATATGTGGAAAGATAGAGCCGGCAATCGATTTATGGGAATGGTTATGTATCCAGAGAAACGAAAATGTTCAGCAAAAATGCTTCAGAAAATAAAAAGAGCATATGAAGAAGCAATAGAAATTAAAGTAACTGTACAAGTTCAACATACATATCAGTACGTAGAAGGACTGATTGTATACTTTGATGAAGAGGCTCCTGTATGTACAATGCTGGATAAAGATGAAAATCCACATCATATATTTGTAAAAGATATTTTGCGCATTGAGTACTCTGTATAAACTTTTCATAAATAAATTGAAG
>NZ_JBNLYE010000092.1:0-14853 GCF_050172095.1 Bacillus sp. GMs2/2 | reverse complement strand
ATTATTTTTTTGAAAATAATTCGATATACAATTTGGAGGATATACAATGACAAACGACAACTTTTTTAACGTTCTATATGAACGCACATCTACACGTGCATTCAACCCAAATAAAGAAATCTCATCTACAGAATTACATGAGATTTTAAAAGCCGCAGCACAAGCACCTTCCGCTTGGAACTTACAACACTGGAAATTCCTTGTTTTTCAAGGTGAAGATGTACAAAAACGATTACACCCAATAGCTTATAACCAACAACAAATTCTTGATGCTTCTGCAGTAGTCGCTATTTTAGGCGATTTAGAAGCTTATAAAAATGTTGAGCCGGTATATGGTCCAATTGTAGAACAAGGATTTATGAAAGAAGAAGCAAAAGAACGCTTAGCTAAAAATATTGAATCTGCATATGCTCGTGAACAATTCCCAAGAGATGCTGCCTTTTCAAATGCATCTTTAGCAGCAATGCAACTTATGCTTGCAGCTAAAGCAACTGGTTGGGATACTTGTGCTATTGGTGGCTTCAATCCACAAGCACTGACAGACGAATTTAACGTTTCATCTCGTTACGTTCCAATTATGCTTATTACAATTGGTGAATCAACTTTAAAAGGCCACCCTGCACCTCGCATGAGCGTAGAGCAAGTGAGTGAGTGGGCAAAATAATAAAAAAACGAAGGTAACTACGTTGCCTTCGTTTTTTTATTTCCTGTCATACTTTTGTAATATTACTACAAATCATTCGACATTTATACTTATGGAAAAGTATATTCTATTCCCTCCTCATAAATAAACGTGACGTTTCGTGTCGAATTTTGTTAAGGTGTTGAAATATACCCGTGTATTTTTGTTACAATTGTGATACAATGATAACAAATAGATAACAAGAGAGGGATTTTCATTGAGTTCATACGGAAGCTTTATCGCACTTTTATGTTACATAGTAACTGTACTGCTTCTATATTTTATTGGTGATGCCGCAAACATCTCCATTTTACAATTTCCAAAAGAAGAAGCATTCCAATTAGAATCAGAAAAACATACTGCACGATCCATTGTGCCACTACTCCTAGCTCTCCCTGTATATATCATCGTTTTATATAAAAGTAAAAAAGTGTAAAGGCTACCCATTTCATTTATTTCGGTGGTTTTTACATTTTTTTGTTATATTCCCCCTATTTTAAACATCATTCCATACTAAACACCCAGCTAGTCATTTAAAATGAGAAAATCCCCTAGAAAAAATTCCACTCTCTGTCCAGTCACTAACTACCGAACTTACATAGATTATAAGTGTGAAGGGGGTGATGAGGATTATGTTTGGATCATTTGGATGCTGTGATAACTTTAGAGACTGTCATCATCGTGAAAGAGAGTGTGACCATCGCGAACATCGCGAGAAAGAGAGAGAAGTAGTTAGACCACAACAACCAGCTGTATGTAACGTACTTGCTAGCATTTCAGTTGGAACAGAGCTTTCTCTTTTAAGCATTAGAGGTAATGGCACTTTCAATAATGTAATTTTTGAAGGTTTCGCTAACGGTGTTGCTCTTTTCTCTGCTTTAGCTCGTAATAACAAAGACGACAAAGATAACAATAAAGACGATAAGAACAATCAAAATCGAAATACTTTTACTGGTATTTTACGTGTATGCCCAACTGATATCGTTGCAATCGCTATCTAATTCTGTCTCTTATCCTCAATAGTAAGCAAATAAGATTTACTTTTCTCATAGAAAAAACCTGAGACCGATTTCAAATCGGCTCAGGTTTTTTTATTGTTTATATGCTTTTAACTAGTTCAACAACTTCTTCAGCAGTTGACATCATTAATGCTTTTTCTGCTAATGTTTCCATTTCTGCTTTTGACAACTTGCTTAGCTGTGTTCTTGCAGGAAGAATAGATGTTGCACTCATACTGAACTCATCTAAACCTAATCCTAATAATAATGGGATAGCAAGTGAATCGCCCGCCATCTCACCACACATACCAGCCCATTTGCCTTCTTTATGAGCAGCATCGATAACCATTTTTACAAGACGTAAAATAGATGGGTTATATGGTTGGTATAAGTAAGATACTTGTTCGTTCATACGGTCTGCAGCCATTGTGTATTGGATTAAATCATTTGTTCCGATAGAGAAGAAGTCAACTTCTTTCGCGAATTGATCTGCTAATACTGCTGAAGCTGGGATTTCAACCATCATACCAACTTCAATAGAATCAGAAACAGTTGTACCCGCTTCTACAAGTTTCGCTTTCTCTTCTAATAAAATCGCTTTCGCTTGACGGAACTCATCAAGAGTTGCAATCATTGGGAACATAATTTTTAAGTTACCGTATACGCTAGCACGAAGTAATGCACGAAGTTGTGTACGGAACACATCTTGCTCATCAAGACATAAGCGAATTGCACGGTATCCTAAGAATGGGTTCATTTCTTTTGGTAAATGTAAGTATGGAAGCTCTTTATCTCCACCGATGTCAAGTGTACGAACAACGACTGGTTGACCTTCTTTTACACCTTCAAGAACTGCTTTATACGCTTCGAACTGCTCTTCTTCTGTTGGAAGATTGTCACGGCCCATGTATAAGAATTCTGTACGGTATAAGCCAACGCCTTCTCCGCCATTATCGATAATACCTTGTACATCATTTGGTGTTCCGATATTTGCAACAAGCTCAACGTGATGTCCGTCACTTGTTACAGTAGCTTGGTCTTTTAATTTAGCCCATTCAGCTTTTTGCTCTTCAAATTTCGCTTTCTTTTCTTCAAACGAACGAAGAGTTTCTTCTGATGGATTTACAATTACTTCTCCATCTAAACCGTCAATGATAACGATATCGCCGTTTTGGATTTTCTCCATAACAACTTTCGTACCAACAACAGCTGGAATTTCCATAGAACGAGCCATAATTGCAGAGTGAGATGTACGTCCACCGATATCAGTAGTGAAACCTTTTGCATACTTACGGTTTAACTGAGCTGTATCAGATGGTGTTAAATCTTCAGCAATGATGATTACCTCTTCAGAAATTGTACCAGGATTTGAGAAGTTAATTCCTAGTAAATGTGCAAGAACGCGTTTTGTTACGTCACGAATGTCCGCAGCACGTTCTTTCATATATTCGTTATCCATGTTTTCAAACATAGAAATAAACATTGATGCAACTTCATCCATTGCAAATTCAGCATTTACTTTTTCGCTATTTACTTTATCTTTTACTGGGTTTACTAGTTCTGGATCATTTAACACTAATAAATGTGCTTCAAAGATCGCAGCTTTGTCAGCACCTAGTTCAGCAAATGCGTGGTCCTTAATAGCTTCTAATTCAGTTTTTGCTTTCTCAAGCGCAGCGTCTAAGCGTGCAATTTCTGCAGCTTCGTTTGTAATTGATTTCTTTTCGATGTTAAATTCAGGATTTTCAAGTCTGAAAGCCTTTGCAATAGCAATCCCACTTGATGCAGCGATCCCTTGAATGTTAAGAGTCATTATTCTCCTAATCCTTCATTTTTCATAGTTTCTTCGATAGCTGCTAGTGCTTGAGCTGCATCATCACCATTTGCAGTGATTTTAATTTCTGCGTTTTGTTGAATGCCTAAAGACATAACGCCCATGATTGATTTTAAGTTAACGTTCTTTCCGTTATACTCTAAGTTAATGTCAGAACCGAATTTGCTTGCAGTGTTTACAAGTAGAGTTGCTGGACGAGCATGAATTCCTGAGTCGCTAGTTACTTTAAAGATTTTTTCCATGATAATTTATCTCCTTTAAATTACAGTATTTTTTAGTTGTATAGACGTGAGTACTACACCATCTATTGTATATAATAGGCGATGTTCGGTCAACCACATCGCCTATTATAATTATAAACATTTTGCGTCAAATTCCTACTGAATGTCAATAATAGCGGTTTCGCCCTTCTTAACATTTCCATCTTTTTTCAATTCGACTTGTTGCCCTTGTTGTAAGTTTGTAAAGACAATTGGTGTAATGATAGATGGTGCATTTTCTTTTACAAATGCAAGATCTACTTTTAATAATGGTTGGCCTTGTTTCACCTTGTCGCCTTGTGCTACAAGCGCTTCAAAACCTTCACCATTTAATTTTACAGTATCAATACCGAAGTGGATTAAAATTTCTTTTCCGCCTTCAGATTGAATGCCAATCGCATGTTTTGTAGGGAATACATTGACAATCTCACCGTTCACTGGAGAAACTACTGTTCCTTCAGTTGGTTCAATTGCAAATCCGTCTCCCATCATTTTTCCTGAGAATACTTGGTCAGGTACTTCTGTAATTGGTAAGATTTTTCCTTCGATTGGTGATACAATTGTTTCATTTTCATCAACTTTTTGAGGAGTTTCTTCCACTTTTACAGGTTCTTCTTTTTCAACATGAGGTGTACGACCTGACATAATATCATGAATTTGTGATTTTAATGTGTCAGATTTCGGCCCGAAAATAGCTTGAATGTTATTTCCAACTTCAAGTACACCAGCTGCTCCAAGTTCTTTTAAGCGGTCTTTGTTTACATTCTTTTGTTCGTTAACTTGAACACGTAAACGAGTAATACAAGCATCTAAAGAAGCAATGTTTTCTTTACCACCAAGTGCTACTAATACTTCACGAGGAAGTTCGCCTGCTTCTGCTTTTCCTGCGCCGTCATTTGCATTTGCCACTTCACGACCAGGTGTTTTTAGATTCCATTTGCGAATTGCAAAGCGGAATCCGAAGTAGTAAATAACTGCTAGTACAAGACCAACAATAATTACCCACCACCATGCTGTACGGCCTGGTAATACACCGAATAATAGGAAGTCAATTAAACCACCAGAGAATGTCATACCAATTTTAACACCTAAAATTTGCATTGTCATAAATGATAGACCAGCAAATACAGCGTGAATTCCGAATAATACTGGCGCTACGAATAAGAATGAAAATTCAAGTGGCTCTGTAATACCTGTTAAGAAAGATGTTAATGCTGCAGAACCTAAAATACCTGCTGCTAATTTTTTATTTTCTGGACGTGCTTCATGGTACATTGCTAAAGCTGCTGCTGGAAGACCAAACATCATGAACGGATACTTACCAGTTGTAAATGTACCTGCTGTTAATTCTACACCGTCTTTTAACTGTGCCATAAAGATTTTTTGGTCACCACGGATTAATTCGCCAGCTGCATTTGTATACTGACCGAATTCGAACCAGAACGGTGAATAGAAAATGTGATGTAATCCAAATGGAATTAATGAACGTTCAATTAAACCGAATATAAATGCTGCGATTGTTCTATTTGCATCAATCATTTGATGTGAGAACGTGTTTAAGCCACCTTGAATGTATGGCCAAATGAAGCACATGATAATACCTACTATTAAAGAGAATGTTGCAGTTGCGATCGGTACGAAGCGCTTACCTGCAAAGAAACCTAAGTATGATGGTAATTCAATGTTGAAGTATTTATTATAGCAATATGCCGCTACTATACCGACGATAATACCACCAAATACTCCTGTTTGTAGCGTTGGAATACCTAATACGTTTGCATACGCTGGATCTGCAAATCCAATTTTTACTGGGTCTGCTCCAGAACTTGTTACTTTCACTAGCTTATCTACTTCTAAGAACACACTCATCGTTTTGTTCATAATTAAGTAGCCGACGAATGCTGCTAAACCAGCTACTCCGTCTCCACCAGCTAAACCAATTGCTACCCCAACTGCGAATAATAATGCAAGGTTAGCGAAAATAATATCACCAGATTGTTCCATAATTTTTGCAACCATTACGAACCAATCTGCTTTTAAAGCAGGAATAACATTTGTTAACTGTGGATTTTGAAATGCATTACCAAATCCAAGTAAAATACCTGCCGCCGGTAAAATCGCTACTGGAAGCATTAACGCTTTTCCGACTTTTTGAAGAACACCAAAGATCTTCTTAAACATGGAAACCCTTCCTCTCTTATCTATATTGATACCTTCCGACAAACGCCAAAAAGACATGAGGAAAAAAAGATAGAACGATAGCTATACAAAGGGTAGTATATCCCTTTCTCTAGCTTACATTCCTTACTTTTCTCCACTCATGCCTGATCGAATCAGTAACACGTGTCAAAAATAGGTTTACGTATAAGTTCACTATAATTAAGGCAAACGTTTTCGTTACTCACCTTAATGTGTTTGTCGAAATTTGTATAACTTTGCAATAGTTATTATACATAACTATTGTAAGCGATTCAATCATTTTTTTTAACGTTTTCATTTTAGACAAAAATATATGACTTTTTACACATGCTCTGCCTTCACTAAGCGTTGCAAGTGCATCGTTAAATAAATACTTTCAGCTTCATATACAGGTAGTTGCAACTCTTTTTGCATGACCTTAACTAGCTTCCAAGCCAAGTTATAGCAAACTGGATACTCCGCCTTTAATAAATCAGCAAAACTTTGCGATTCTTCTACTTTTTCTCCTTTTTTCACCCTCTCAATAGCATATTGAAGATGACGAATAAGGCGTAAATAATGAATGCTCTCTTGGTCTAATGTAATTTGTAAGTTTGTCTCAATTAAAGATACAAGTTGTGCAATGAGACGGGAGTTTTGATTAACTGAAGATAAATCAGAATTTGTAAGCGAACTGTAAATGTGAAGTGCAATAAAACCAATTTCTCCTTCTGGCAATGTAATTTGCAAACGAGAATTTAAAAGTTGTACAACACCTTCCGCAATTGCATATTCCTCTGGATAGAGCATTTTTGTTTCAACTAAAAAAGGGTTATCAATTGTAAGTCCTTGTTTTAACCTTTTAATCGCAAATGAAATATGATCCGTTAACGCAATATGAATATGTTCATTTAGTGGAGATTTCGCTTTTTCTTGAATGTACAGCATAATATCGTTCATCAATTCAATTAATTTTTCACTAATATGCGGCACTAATAATTTATATTGTTCACGATCACGTTCATTTTTTAAGACAAACATTTTTTCGATTTGTTCTTGCTCCAATACATCTTTCGCTTTTTTCCCAAATCCAATTCCTTTTCCAATCACTACTACTTCCTCGTGTTCAGGATGGCTAGCAATGATGACATTATTATTTAAAACTTTTTTAATTTCTAGATAATTATTCATATAACACCACCCTCGTACTTAAATAGCCTACTTTCATGTTACAGAATATTCTTCTTTGTCGTCAATGTAAAACATCTGCCATTTAATAAAAATTCATTTTTTAGACATGTTTATATATGATGCGTATAATGTAAGAGCAACTGTACATAGAAAGGAGATAACAGCATGATTAAAATGTTTGTAAGTGATATCGATGGTACAATGATGCAACACGGAGGTCTTATTGATGAACAAGATGTTGCGGCACTACGCAGCCTTGCCGAACAAAATGTTATTCTTTGCTTCGCTTCCGGAAGACTTGATAATGAAATTGCAGACTTAATGAAAGCTGTAAATACAAATTTTCATCGCATTAGTGTAAATGGTGTTTTTGTATATACACATGAAAATAAACAACTATTATCTGCAACTTTTGATTCCAGCATACTTCCCGATTTGTTAGCTATGACGAATGAAGATCCTTATTTCCGTTATGTAAGTGATGAGCATAATTATTACATTGAAGAGAAAACACCTTTTATTCAAGAACTTGAACAACAAGTAACTATGACTTCTGTTGAAGAACCAAACTTACTACAGAAGATTGATGATACAATTTTCCCAAATAAAATTTCTGTCGGTGGAACAAAGGAGAGCTTGCAACTCCTTCAGAAAAAAATTGATGAAAAATTCCACGGGAAAGTTAGTACTTTCATCTCAGCAGAACAATGTTTAGATGTAATGCCACCGAATGTTAGTAAAGGCTCTGCCATTTCTGTTTTATTAAATGAGTTTCAAATAAAACCTGAGGAAATTGCTTGTATAGGGGATTCTTACAATGATATTCCTATGTTTTCTTTAACTCCTCACAGTTTTGCTATGTCACAAGCAGATGATGCAGTAAAAAATCACGCTCACTATGTAGTAAATCACGTCAAAGATGCTGTTAACCACGTAATTGCTCATAATAAAAATACGACTCATTCCTTATAAGGATGAGTCGTATTTTTATTTCTTTACATGTTAACCATTTTCAATTCCACTGTACTTCACAAACTGAAATATACTATTTGTTACGTGCGATATTCGTAATAAATTTATAACGATCTCCACGATAAATACATTTCACGTACTCTAGCGGTACCTCACCTTCTGAATATGACCATTGACGCATTACAAGTACAGGCGCCTTTTTAGGAATATGCAGATGTTCAGCTTCATTTTCCGTCGCAACGGAAGCTTCAATTGACTGAGTAGCGCTAACAAGTTTAAAGCCCAGTTTTTTCTCTAAATGTTCATATAAAGATTGTTGCAATATCTCTTCGTTAATATCTTTTACAAGAGCTGGCGACAAATATGTCGTCTCAAAAGCAATCGGTTCATCATCAGCTAAGCGAATACGCCTCACTTCATAAACCGATTCCCCCTCCTGTATTCTCAACCGGTCTGCTATTTTCGCAGTAGCTGGAACTAGGCGGAAACTAAGTAATTGACTACTTGGGTTCATCCCACGAGAAATCATGTCTTCTGTGAATCCCGTCATTCCTTGCAATTTTTGTTCCACTTTCGGAAGTTGGACAAATGTTCCAATTCCACGCTTCCGATATAAATAGCCTTGTTCCACTAAATTATTAATCGCCTGTCTGATTGTCATTCGACTCACTTCGAACTTATCACAAAGTTCATTCTCAGATGGGATTTTATCTCCCGGCTTCCATTCGCCGTCCTCAATTAGCTGTTTCACCCACTCTTGAATCTGATAATAGATCGGAAATGGTGAATACTTGTCGATGTTCATCAGCAATCGCCTCACTGCATAAAGATAGAGCTTCTTGATCAGCGATTACGGTTACATTCGGATGACGTTGTAAAACTGTAGCCGGACACTCTTCACTATATTCACCTTGCAATAATTCTTTAACAGCTTCTGCCTTTTTAGAACCCATAGCAACTAGTAGAACTTGTTTCGCTTTCATAATGCTTCCAATTCCCATTGTAATCGCATGAGTTGGCACATCTTCTTCTTTTTCGAAGAAGCGAAGGTTTGCTTGGCGTGTAGATTCTGTTAATTCAACAATGTTTGTTGGAGAATTAAACGGTGTTCCTGGCTCATTAAATCCGATGTGACCGTTTTCACCGATTCCAAGAATCTGTAGGTCAACTGGGTTAGCAGCTAGAATGCTCTCGTAACGTTTGCACTCTTCCTCTAAATCACTTGCCATCCCGTTTGGTACATAAGTTTGTTTAAATGGAAGATGATCAAACAACTGTTCTTGCATGAAATAATGATAGCTGTTTTTATCTTCATGTGGTAAATTTACGTACTCATCTAAGTTTACAGTGGTTACACGGCTTGTATCAAGTTTATTTTTTCGCATTTCTGCATAAATACCTAATGGAGAGCTTCCTGTAGCCATTCCTAACGTTGGATTTTCTTTTGTTTTTACAACTTCTTCAATTAATTTATAACCTGCTTCTGCTAGTTCTTCTGGAGTTTTTACAACAAGAATATTCATTTAATTACTTCCCTTCCTTCATATGAATTCCTAAACGAACCGTATCATATACATGTAAATCTTCATTCATCACAACAAAGTCTGCATCTTTTCCTACCGCTAATGCACCTTTATTATTTAATCCAAACTCTTCTGCTTGGTTAACTGATGTCATCAGTACTGCATCTTCGATTGAACAACCTGTAAATTCAATTACATTTCGGAAAGCTTGATCCATTTTTAAAATACTACCAGCTAATGTTCCATCTTCTAATCGAGCACTACCATCTTTTACATGTACTGGCTGTCCGCCAAGCTCATATAATCCATCTTCAAGACCCTTTGCACGCATTGCGTCAGTGATAACACTTACTTTTTTTGGTCCTTTTAACTTATATGCTAATTTCACCATATCAGGGTGAATATGAATGCCATCTGTAATTACTTCAACCATTACATCTGGATTTAATAACACATGACCAACAACTCCTGGTTCACGGTGATGTAATCCACGCATTTGATTGTATAAATGTGTCGCATGTGTAATCTTTCTATTTTTTAGTTGCGCATCAATTGCATCTGTATGCCCCATTGTGCCAACTACACCAGTTTCAGCAAGATATTGTTCAAACTCTAACGCTCCCTCTTCTTCTGGTGCATATGTTACTAATTTAATTAAATTCCCACTTGCTTCTTGCCATTGTTTAAATTGCTCAATATTTGCAGGAACGATATGTTCAAGTGGTTGTGCACCTGCACGTTTCTTTGAAACATAAGGTCCTTCTAAGTGAATATATTCGAAATGCGCTCCTTTTTCTTTTGCTTCTTTTGCAGCAGTTAACGCTGCTTCAATTGCCTCTGGAGCTTGTGTCATTGTTGTTGGGAAGTAAGTTGTAACCCCTTCTTTTAACATTTCTTTACCTAGAGTTACTAACCCATCGCTATTTGCATCCATCGCATCAATATCGTATCCACCATGAATATGAACATCGATCATACCTGGAATTACAATCTTCCCTGTAGCATCAAAAACAGTTTCATTTTCTTGTGGTACATATTGAGCCATCAAACCAATTTCTTTAATGGTTTCTGCGTAACGAATAAATCCGTTTTCCACTATTTCTTGACCTGTGTAAATTTTGGCATTGATGACAATTTGCGTTTTCATTTTCATCGATCCTTTCCCATGAATTACCTACTTGTTATTATTACCTTATTCGCCTAGTTCCATCTTAATATACGCACGAGTAGTTGTCTATACATTCTAATGAAATTTCCTTTTTATTCAACAGAAAAGGAAATTTCTTACGTCTCTTATAATTATAATATATATTATTCATTTTTCCAAAAAGGGACAGTATCGCCCCCTAATCTAGAAATCACTTCAATAATGGCATTAACCCGCTAGATTCTAACATAATATGTTCACCATCTGTTTCCATTTCTACTGTACGTTTATTCGTTCTATATACCATTATACCGTGCCTTTTTAAGCGTTTCACTACACTTTGGTGAGGATGTCCATACGGATTACTACTCCCGTACGACAAAATAGCAAACTGCGGTTCCACTTTTTTTATAAACGTTTCACTTGTTGAAGTATATGAGCCGTGATGCCCCACTTTTAACACATCTGCATGGACATCAAATTGTTTTAATATTTCATGTTCTGTCCGTACATCCGCGTCACCCATTAATAAAAAATCCGCTTTTCCATATCGCACCTTTAAAACAATTGAGGATTCATTATTTTCATCTTTTGATTTCCCGTTGTTTAATACTTGTATAGAAACATGTGGATCCAGCGGTATATATTGTCCTTCCTTTACTGAAACGAAAGGTATCCCTCTTTTTTTAATATTATTCCGATACGTATGATAAGTAAGAGAACTATATGTTTTTCCGCTATCTAATATAAGCGATACCGGCATTTGCTCTACAATTGGAATTAACCCCCCTATGTGATCCATATCGGGATGCGTACTGACAATTACATCTAAATGATTAATCCCTTTCTCAATTAATTTCTGAATAATAACCTCTCCTGCTTCATAAGGTCCTCCATCAATTAACATTGTTTGTCCATTTGGCATTATAATAAGTGTTGCGTCACCTTGCCCCACTTTTAAAAAGCTCACTTTCATTTTACTAAGATGTTGCCGATGCATATGTAAAGGAGACGTAGTATGAATGGACATCATATACCTTTTAGCTGATGCGCTATTTAAAGAAAAACATAATAAAACAGAAACTAATAATAAAATAATCCGCATACCTCTCATAACTCGTCTCCTTTTTTCATTTAGTATGGCACTGTAAATAATTGATATACAAAAAAAGCTTAGCAAAATGCTAAGCTTTTATTTCGATATCTCTTGTAAGGAACCGAAGAATAAATCTGCTTCATTCATTTGTTCATTCTCTTCAGAAAGCAGTGGTAAATCATCTAATGTTTTCAATCCAAATGTGTCCAAAAATTCTTTTGTTGTTCCGTATAAAATAGGACGCCCTGGTCCTTCTGCTCTTCCCATTTCTTTTATAAGTAAATGTGAAACCAACGTTTGTAACGCCTTATCGGTTTTAACTCCTCTAATCTCTTCCATTTCAGTCCTTGTGATTGGTTGGCGATATGCAACAATCGCTAAAGTTTCGAGGGCAGCTTGTGAGAGTGAAGCAGCTGTTGGTGTATCTATTAATTTTTGATAATATGAAGCATGTTCTTTCTTTGTAGCAAAACGATATACTTTTGCATACTGTACAATTTGCAAACCACGGTTTGCACCTTCACATTCTTGTTGCATTTCTTCTAAAATATTAATTACTTCATTCATTTCAATTTCAAGAACTTTTGCTATTTGTTCTGGATAAATCCCTTCATCACCAGAAACAAATAAAAGGCCTTCAATAATTGACTTTTGTTCTTTCCTATCCATTTCACGAGCTCCTTCCTTCTATTTTCCCATAAAAATACACATCAAAAAACCGAATCACAATTAATGCGTTCGGTTCAATATTTTTTCTCTTGTTCCAAACGATACATTAAAACATAGCATGAGATAAAATGTTTCTATCCCATTTTCACATACTTGCTCTATGCAGATTTATTAGAGCTTGATACGAAAATTTCATCAAAATTATGTTCTTGCTCAATTATGATTTGTTGATTTTTCATAAGTTCCAGAACTGCTAAAAATGTTACAACCATTATTTCACGTTCATCATCAACAAACAAATCGTAAAAACTTTGGCGACCACCCTTTATTTTTAACTGCTTTAAAATATCAGTCATTCGCTGTTCAATTGGTATTTCTTGACGAGTAATACGTGTTGTTACAGGTTTTTTTGCCTTTTTACGGCGCATTAATTTTTGAAATGCTGCTAGCATATCATATAACGTAACATCAAGAGGTAAGCTTGTCTCCTCTTCTTGTTGCAACGATGTAAAGTCAATTGGTGGACGTGTATATAGCTGTGCTCTTTCTTGTTCTCTTTCTTTTAACTCAGTAGCAACTTGCTTATATTTCTTATATTCAATTAACCTCTCCATCAATTCTTGACGAGGATCATCTATAAAATCATCACCGTTATCAAGTACATCTTCTTCATGTTTCGGCAACAACATCTTACTTTTAATTTGTAATAACGTTGCAGCCATTACTAAATACTCACTTGCAACATCTAATTGAAGTTCTTTCATCGTATGCACATAAGATAAATATTGCTCTGTAATATCTGCTACAGGAATATTATATATATCAATTTCATAACGATGTATTAAATGTAACAATAGATCTAACGGCCCTTCAAAAGCCTCTACTTTAAAATTATATTGCACAAAGCATCCCACCACATTTTTTCTATAACAACATAAGTATAGAGCATACTCATGTTCTATCCAACCTTTTTAAGAAATTTAATTAAAAATAGACCGATGCCTATGTCATCATGCCCACCACTTCATATGATAACAGTGTAGTAAGAACAATGTAGGAGGTCAAAAAACTATGGGTCACGTTGATTGTGGTTTTAGCGGTGGGTTCGCATTACTTGTTGTACTGTTTATTTTACTAATTATTGTAGGAGCAGCTTGCTTCTGCTAATATGAACAATAACGGCTAGGGGGAAACCTCCTAGTCGTTTATTGTTCATATTTCTATGATACACTTATATGTATAACCGTTAGATAGGAGCGAGAAAACATGTATCCTACCGAATACATACAATTTTTAATTCATTTCCATGGAGATTATGACTATTTTGAATGCCACGAAATACTAGAAGAGTATTGGAAAACAAAACCAAGAGGTAATCGTGATCATTACTTAGTTGGTCTCATTCAAATCGCAGTTTCTTTATACCACCAAAGACGTGCTAATTGGAATGGTTCCACAAAAATGATGAAAAGCGCAATCACAATTTTAGAAAAAAGCGGTGTGCCTTTACAACGTTTAGGAATTAATCAAGTACAACTTCTTTCCTTGCTCAATGAAAGATTGCAATCTATCCATAAAAAAGAACGTTTTGTACCTTTATTTTTACCCTTATCAGATCCATCGTTAGAGAAGCAGTGCATAAAGTTATGTCAAAAACAAAACCTCTCTTGGAAAGACTTGAATGCTATCCCAGGTGAATATATTATAAACAAGCACACTATGCGTGATCGCACAGAGGTCATTACTGAACGAAACGAACAATTACAAAAAAGAAAGCAGAGATAATAAACTACTTATCTCTGCTTTCACGAATGTATATTTTGTTCTAGCCCTTTACATTTTTCGCAAAAACTTGCCGTTTGCTCATTTCCGCAAATTGTAAACTCAAGAAATTTACTCTTTAACTCTTGAACCATCTTCGTCCCAATCCCCACATGACGGTGAGACGGGTTCACACTCAAATGCTGAATTTCTAATACTTGATTCTCTTTTTTTACAATCCCCATTATTCCAACAAAATCTTCATTTTCTTTCCACAAATACAATTGCCAATCATCTTTTGCTTCATATTCTTTCATTGTCAATTGTAATGTTTTCACATCTTTTTCAGTTGGCATAAACGAAAGAAGCCCCATTGCAATTTTTTCATAACTTTTTTTAAAACGAATTAACATAACCCTTATCCCTTCTTACAAAAGTTACAAACTAGTAATCCCCTCAATCACTCTTTTCATATCACATTCATTTTACAATATTTTCAACAGAGTGAGAAGAGTCTAAAACAACTTGATAATCATACAAAG
>NZ_JBNLYE010000091.1:0-14869 GCF_050172095.1 Bacillus sp. GMs2/2 | reverse complement strand
ATATGGCATTTTAAACATCGCACTACAATCGGAATTTCTTCTAAGTCTTTAGTCCTAGAAAACGAAATGATAAAAAATCACATTTAGAATATAATTGTAAAAAGGAGGAGGTTGCATGCGTATAAAATTACTATCAATCTTGTGTTTATTATTACTCACAAGTTGTAGCCAAATAAAAAACAATGAAGTTGCCATTGTTGAGCCATACAAATTAACAAAAGAGCAAGCTTCTATTTTACAAATGACTCCTTTTCAAGAAGGTAATAGCATATTTTATAACGTTACGCTTAAAAATGATAAAGATGAAATAAATGCTACAATTGATTATTATAACAATGGTAAGAAAACAAAAGAAATTGCTAATATAGCTACCTCACATTTTTCAAAAAAGAAAATAAAGCTTTCTTTTTTACCACCACATTTCCAATTTGATAAAGATATACAAGAAAAAAGGCAGTGGTATCTGAATATTGAAGGTGGTTCAACACTTGTTCCTGAAGAAGCGCCACCAAGCGTAAATAGCTCTGCAACTACTACAATCCAATCTATAAAAAATTTAAAATACAATCAAAAAACAACTTTAGCTGCTGTAATCCAAACCAGTCAAGAAACTGTAAGCGTCCCTACAATTGACGAAGAAAAGGGTATTGATTTACTCTTAAAAGAAAATGAACACGTTTATCTATTTAGTATCGAGCTAAAAAAAGAACAATAAAGCGGAAATGCAACTTAAGTTGCATTTCCGCTTTATTGTTTAATAAGGTGTACTTTTATGGATTTGAATCAAATCCATTTTCTGTTACTACTATTACTCATCTTCTACTTCTATTCTTTTCTTCTCTCTTGCAATTTTTAAAAACTCTAGCAGCTCTCGATTACTATTCATTTTTTTGTAAGCCACTGACATTTCTGCAACGAAATTAGAATCATATAACTCTTTATATACAACTTCTGTTTTATATAACTTATTTGCCGACACGGGTATTACTGTAATTCCAATCCCTGCTGCTACAAGCCCCATAACTGTTTGATACTCTGTTGCTTCTTGTACAATACGTGGACTAAATCCAACTTCTCTACAAAGAGATAGAATTGTATCATACAAAGCTGGCCATACTGGTCTCGTAATAAATACAAACGGCTCATCTCGTAAATCTTCTATATGTATTTCATCTTTCTCTGCAAGTGGATGTGCCTTTGGTAAACACAAAGTGCAAGATAACCTTTGAATTGGCTCTAATTCTAATAATTGCGTTGGAATTGGTGGACGTAAAAAGCCAATATCGATACGGTTATCATGAAGTGCATGAACTTGATCTGGTGTTGACAATTCATGTAATGCAACAGACACTCTCGGAAATTTCTTTCTATATTCTCTAACAATTGATGGTAAAATATCATATATCGCCGCACCTACAAAACCAATTGAAAGTGATCCTACTTCTCCCCTTTGTGCACTTTGTGCAACTTCTACTGCTTTTTCAATTTGTTCAAACGCCTTTTTTACTTCTTTTAAAAACATTTCTCCTGCTTCTGTTAGTTCAACCTTTCTTTTCGTTCTTGAAAATAATGTAACTCCCATTTCTTTTTCTAATTGCTGTATTTGTTGACTAAGTGGTGGTTGTGTCATTTGTAAACGAGCAGCCGCCCGTCCAAAGTGTAACTCTTCTGCCACAACAACAAAATATTGCAAATGCCGTAATTCCATTTTTGGACACCCTTTTCACTTTCGATTAATATGTCTTATATATTAATAACATATAATTTATATATTAGACAAATATTTTGAATGAACGTATAGTAGAAATTGTTAATTCTTTTTTACAATTTTTATGTAACAAAAGAAAGAGGTGGTTACTGTATGAAATGGTGGAAGTTAAGCGGACAAATTTTATTACTATTTTGTTTCGCTTGGACAGGTGAATGGATTGCAAAACAGGCACACCTCCCAGTTCCAGGAAGTATAATCGGTATTTTCTTATTATTAATTTCATTAAAATTTAACCTAGTTAAAAAAGAATGGATACAGGACGGAGCAGATTTTTTATTAAAAGAACTTATTTTATTTTTCATCCCTTCTGCAGTCGCTGTCATACGTTACAGAGATACACTAACACAATATGGAATCGATCTCATTTTAATTATTATGATTAGCACTCTTTGCGTTACCTTAGTTACAGGACTTTTAACAGAATTGCTACTAAAGCGGAAAGGATCAACGCAATGATCGGATTTCTTTGTTTACTATTAACACTATTCACATATTGGCTATCAAAAAAAATGTATCAACGCTGGAATTGGAGTCTACTTTCTCCTCTTCTCGTCTGTCCCATTATTTTAATTGCTTTATTGCTCGGATTAGATACACCTTATGAAACATATGAATCTGGTGGTCATTGGTTAACTGAATTATTAAAACCCGCAACAGTTGCTTTTGCATGGCCAATCTATAAATACTTTGATTTATTAAAGAAACATGGAATGGCTATCTTACTTAATGTCATTGTCGGTTCGTTTTTATCAGTCATTACTTCAGCACTACTAGCAAATTATTTTCAAATTGATTCATCACTAGAACATAGTTTAGCGCCACATATCGTAACAACACCAATCGCAATGGCTATTTCAGAAATGATTGGTGGCATGTCACAATTAACTGCTGTATTTGTCGTTTTAACTGCCTTAACAGGAGCATTGCTCGGTCCTTCTCTCATACGTATTTGCCGTATTAAAACAGCAATCGCAAAAGGTATTATGTTAGGAACAAGCGCAAATGGAACCGGTACATCAAAAGCATTCGAAATCGGTCCTGTGGAAGGAACAATTGCAAGTTTATCTATGCTTTTAACAGCAGGCGCTAGTTTAGTTATCGTTCCGCTTTTCTTGTCTTGGATACATTAAAGAAGCAAGTATTTACATACTTGCTTCTTTATCTATATATTGGCACAGCAATTCATAATCCTCTGGAAAAGCTAAACACAATTGTTCAACTTCATGTATCCCTTTCCAAGCAATTTCATGTATTAACTCATCAGGATCTTGGATTTTCATATTACCGCCTATTTGTTTAACAAAATAATAATGGACATACACTGGAACACCGTATGTAATACCCTCTTTTTCATATATTTTATTTACAACTTCCACATTGTAACCTGTTTCTTCCCAAACTTCCCTGATACAACATTCTTCTAGTGTCTCTCCCTTTTCAAGTCCTCCACTTGGGACAGACCACCTTTTTTCTTCTCCCTCTTTGCCCTGCAGTACCATTAAAACTTCATTTTTTTCATTTACACATACCGCTGCACTACCTATCCATCTCTCCATAAACATCCCTCCCCTACTAAAATTCGCCTTCTTTATTATTTTTCCCTTGAAAAAAAGAGGAAAATAATAAAACAATGACGAAAAGTTACATCAACTTCATAGACAATCCCTTCTTAGAAATTAAAACTGGAAGGATGAAAATATGATTTCTAATTATGTTGTGGAATGTGTCTTTTGTGAAGAAAATCGAAAACCTCGCCAAGCTATTGTCACAGTTCCCGCCACTACTCAGCTACTAGCCCTTGAAAAAGTGCGCGCGGAATGCAAACGTCGCTTCGGAAAAACTGTATTATTGCAAACAGAAATTAAAGAAGAAATAATTTTCGAACAAAAAGAAAGCTGACCATAAATTGGTCAGCTTTCATATCCGATCATATTTTCACATGAAGATTAGGGGCATCCTCTTTAAGGATCGGGATTTTCCCATTATGTACGTTCCATAATGGTCATCGAACAATATATTTCTATGCAATTAACTATTGAATAGAATAGGGCAAAACTTGTTCGCATTTTTAGAAAAGGGATAGGGATATAATTCAAGTAGTACTTCGAATACTCGAACTTTACACTCATAATATTAAAACAAATCCTTTTATATGGGAAATATGAATTACCTATATAATTCATTCGTAAAATATATTAATAGTTTGCTATATTAATTTTATCCCGCTATTTGTAAGCATTAACCCCCTACTGATTATAATTTCACTTTATTCCATCAATAGCATACAACCAGCTAAAACCGGTGTCATAATCATCGAAAACCTCAAAAGCATTCGCGGTGCATAATTTGTAAACTTCGCGCCAATGTATGCCCCTAACATGGTCCCAATTAATACTTGTAATAACAATATATAATCTAAATATCCTTCCGAACTATATCCTATCCCGCCTCCAATTGCAATCGGTAATATAACAAGCATTGTTGTCCCTACAGATTGCTGAATCGTAAGTCCCAATAGAACTATTAATCCAAGTTGAATAAACGGTGCAGAACCAATCCCAAATGAACCAGCCATCATTCCAGTAACTAATCCAAGGCATACACATTTCAACAAGTAGTTCACGGAAAACTCTTTATGTTTATATAAAGACGACTTTTCTTTGTTTTGGAACATAATTAATTTAATAAACATAAAAATTGCCGATAAAAATAACATCCCAGCTGTAAACCAATGAAGAAGATGTGCTGGTATAAGTGAACCAAATTTAGAACCAATATAAGAGCCAATTGCGCCAAATCCCCCAACAATCCCGCCTATAATAAGTGCAACATTGCCCTCACGGTAATGACTTACAACACCTGATAATGTCGTAAATGCCATTGCAGTTAAAGATGTTGCAAGAGCAACATGAATAGGAATATGAAATACTAAAGTGAGTATCGCGATAATAAACCCAGCTCCTCCAGCTCCAACAAATCCTAATAAAATACCCATTACTAACATTGTTATAATAATTGCCACAGACTTTCCCTCCAGTAACACAATTATCCATCATATTTATCCTTACATACAAATAAAAAGCATCCTAGACGGATGCTTTTTATTTCAAAAATATGTACTTAATCTTGATTAATCAAAATAACCGCTGGACCAGCGACCACTACTCCAGCTACTTCTATTTTTTCAAATTCCTTTACTGTAATAGATATAACTCCTTCTCTTTCCATCAATTCTTTACTCAGGACATCAGTCGGGATTGCTTTCACCGTCTTACCTCCTTTTCATTTATACAATATGATAAAGTAAAACTTTAATGAGTGGGGTTTTTGTCCGTACTTATTAATTATTACCCCTCACCAATCGGACTAATAATCACCCAATGCATCTATATATATGCATCACCTCCGCTTTCATTCCTTATTCCACTCAAAAACCTTCTCCCCCTTCCGTGACATATTGAAAAATAAAAAAGAAGCTATAACATATAGCTTCCCTCTACGTTTCTTTAATCTTTATGCACCGTATATTCCATGACTTTTCCATCTCTATCAAATTGGAAAACAAGCTGTTCGCTATCTATTGGAATAAAGCCACGTTTAGTCCCAAGATAATACAAAGTGGTAACTCCTTCTTCCCCACTTCTCGTTTCCGTTGGAGCTCCTAACAATTGTATAATTTCTTCATTTGATTTCCCTATTAATTTATATTTTTGTAATAGATCATCTACCATATATACCCGCTTATCTGCATGATTTAACCATCTATTTTGATTAAACTTTGATGTATATTCATTTACACTTAGTTGTACAGTGCACACTATTAATGGTATGAGTGCTACTATTAAAACCCCCAACATTTGCTTCTTTTCTTCATTACGATTTTTAGAAACATATAAAATAGCCCTTTGAATCATGACTAATAAAACAAATGGTATGAATACTACAAAAATGCTCCTTACACTTAAGGGTATATGGACCATATCAATGACGAATATAAATAGAATGTACATTACTATATACAAACAAAAATAGACATACAAAATGCCACGTAGCATAGCGTTCAGAAAGATCTCCCCTTTTAACTCACTATATAATTCATCCGGCTAATCATTTCTCGAATCTGTTCTAATTCTTGCACTGTATATACTACTTTCCCTGTTAAGATTTCATTTCTGAAGAACGTTACAATTTGCTCCCGATCTTTTAACCTAGGTGTTTCCTCACTAGAAAGGTCTACTATTGCTTTTCCATTTTTATTATAAAAATATACAACTGGTTTTACCTTTTCTTTTATACTATTAGCCTGTATTTCATTCAAACAATTGTATAAAATTTTAGATAGTTTCTTCGCCTTATATACTGGATTCCCTTCATTTTTCACTTGTATAGTTGAGGAATCTTTACCTACTATATATTCAAATGTCTCTTCTTTATCAACTTCTTGTTGATACTTACCCATTTCATCAATCATAAATGAATATATACCAGCATTTTCTTTCGTTAAACCATGAATTAATTTCTCGTTCCATTCTTTCATCTCCAGTAGATAAATACCAGTTTTGCACAAGATAAGATGATGGATTCGATTATCGTTTATTTCACTATTATTTTTAATAAAAACATTCGGCATGACTTGAAATTCAGCATCTAATATGATGCCTTGCTCTATGAATCCTCGCTTCATATAATGTAATGTTTCGTACGTATTCATTTCAGCACCGTTTTTAGTATATTCTCGTAAATTTGCAATTAATTTTTGAAACATATGTATTTCGTTATTATGTTTATTTTGCATTTCACTACGTTCTTTACTATGCTGCACAGCTAATTGATTTTTCATCATACGCATATTTTCAATTTCTCTATTTGCACTTACTTGTAAATCATTGTATTTTTTCTGTTCCATATTTTTTAAATTATTTTGTTGTTCTTTATGCTCTATCACCGTAGCTGCAATTTCATTTTTATACGTTTCAATCGCTTGTTTCTTTTCAAATTCTACTTGCTGACTCTCTGATTCTAACTGTTTATTTTTATAAAACAGCACAAATACTACAGCTAATAATATTAAAACCGCACCTATTAGCACATAATTCATATTTTTACCCCTTTATTTCATTTTTGATTATTTTTTATAAATATATCTACTATAGTATACTATGGTTTCGATATAGACTTTGTAAAAGTTGTATATTTTTAATAAAAGGCACCTCTGACGGGGCACCTTTTATTTTCACTCTATTGTACACCATACTGAATATAACTCGGATCGTAGTATATCCATTGATTTGTCCCTAAGCAAAGCCATCCATCTTGCTTACTCCATACTCGATACGATTCACCATGATGTAACTGTCTTATAACATTTCCATTTAATGATGGAGCATCACGCAAATTTACATTATCACCAGTAATAGTCGCCACATAATGTTTATACTGAATATAACTCGGATCATTATATACCCACTGATTTGTCCCTAAACAAAGCCATCCATCTTGTTCTCCCCAAACTTCATATGTTTCGCCACGATTCAATTGGCGAATTACACTAGACTGCAAAGATGGTCCACTTCTCAAATTCACATTATCTCCATTAATTATAGCAACCCCGTACACTGGAGTTGCATTATTAGGCGGGGAAACATTACCTCCACCACTTGCTCCATTCCCTTTTAAAGCTTCTAATGAAACTGCAGCTGATACATCACAATTTCCTACGCCTGAAATTTGTCCAGAATCTGTGTACTGCCACGCTGTCCACGCTGTCCATCCACCCGCATCAGCAGGCGGTGTACTCGAGTATTTAGCAATCCAAAGCGGTATATCACTTAATCCGCTAATTCCGAACTCATTAATATACCAAACTCCTGTATATAACATTACATCTTTTCCAGTAGCCTGTTTCACATAATTTATGAAGCTTCTTGCCCAATTCGATATAGCGTTACCAGTTAAATTACTGTTGCTCGGATCTGTTGGTGATTCTAAATCCAGAACTGGCATTAAGTCTGTCTGGTTATTTTGTAATATACTCACAAAATATTTTGCCTCTGAAATTGCATCATTTTGTTCTGGGCGTGCAAAATGGTATGCACCAATTAATACATTCGCATTTCGTGCTGCTTGTACATTCTTAGTAAAAGTAGGATCAATGTAGTTTACACCTTCTGTCGCTTTTGCATACGCTGCTGGAATTCCAGATGCCTTCACTGCATTCCAATCAATATTCCCTTCCCAATGAGACACATCAATAAACGTAACATTTGAACCTGATCTGTTTTGCATATAAAATCTCCTATCAATTTTTTTACTTCGTATACATACAATATGTACAAGTTTCATAAGAGGACACAACATTTATGCTATAGAAACAAAGAGTAAACATATTTTGTATACAAAATAAAAAAGACCTTGTATTACAAGGCCTTTTGCAAACTCACTTTATTTTGTAGCAAGTACATATTATAATACAAACCTTGCTCACTTAGTAATTCTTGATGTGTTCCTCTTTCTACTATCTCTCCATCATGCATCACAAAAATTTGATCTGCATCTTGAATTGTAGATAACCTATGCGCAATGGCTATCGTCGTTCTACCTTTTCGCATTTGTTGCAACGCTGTTTGAATAGCCTCTTCTGTTTCTGTATCGATATTAGCTGTTGCTTCATCTAATACTAATACTTTCGGATTCGTTGCTATCGTTCTAGCAAAAGCAATTAATTGTCGTTGACCGCTTGAAAATGCTGCACCTCTTTCTACTACTTCTGTTTCATACTGTTTTGGTAACTTTTCAATAAACGTATTCGCTTGCACAAATCGAGCAGCTTCTTTTACTTCTTCATCCGTAATTTCTTCATTATACATACGAATATTTTGCTTTACATTTCCAGCAAATAAAAATGCATCTTGCAATACGAGTCCTATTTTCTTTCTAATTTCTCGTTCTTCAAATTTTTCTAAATCTACACCGTCTATTACAATATTTCCTGACTTAATATTATAAAATCGCATTAACAAATTCATAATCGTACTTTTTCCGCTACCAGTATGCCCAACAAAAGCAACCGTTTGCCCTTGTTTCACGTGAAATGATACATTTTTTAAAACGTCACGCTTTCCATCATATGAAAAAGTAACATTTTTAAATTCAATATCCCCATCCACGACTTGAGGATTCTCATTGCCTTTTTGAACCGGTGCTAAATCTTTCTCGTCCATTAAATGAAATACACGTGATGACGAAACAAGTGCCTGTTGGAAAAAGGACAATTTCATCATCATCTCATTTACAGGTTGGAAGAAACGATGTATATAGTTAACAAAAGCATATAAAACTCCTACTTCAACAGGGCTCTTTAAAGCATCAATCCCAAATAAACCTAGTACTAACGCAATAGCTACAATATGCACTAAATCCGTAGCTGGTCGTAAAAGTAATGCGTCTAACTTCAAAGTACGTCGCCCTGCACTATAATGTTTATTATTCACTTCTTCAAACTCTTTTCTCATACGTTTTTCTTGTCTGAACACTTGAACAATATTCATTCCTTGTATGGACTCGTTCAACTTTGCATTTAACACGCTTAGTTGATTACGTACTTCTAAATAAAAAGCTGCACTTTTCCGGCGATATAATACCATAATCGCAAACATGATCGGAATTAATACGAGAGAAAATAGCGCTAATTTTACATCTAATAAAAACATCGCTACTAAAATACCTACTAAAAAGACTACATTTTTCACAAATGTTGATAATACACTAACATAAAAATCTTTAATCGCTTCCGTATCATTTGTTATACGCGATACAAGTGTACCAATCGGCGTACGATCAAAGAAACTTAATGACAGCTTTTGAACATGTTCATATACTTCAACTCGCATATCTTGAACAATCTTAAAAGCAATGTTCTGAAAGTACAATAGATTTAAATACGTAAATAATACTTTTAATAAATGAGCAACTATGTAAATTACAAATAAAGTAACGAGCGCTGATCGTTCAAAATCCCGCGGTACTAGGTGTTCATCGAGGAATTGTTTAATTAAAAAAGGACCCATCATTTCCGTTACTGTCGCACCAACTAAAAAGATAAATGCTAAAGATAGCAACCCTTTATATGGCTTCATATAAGAAAGCAATCTACTTAAATCACTTCGCTTCTTCTCTACCATCATACGCCTCCTTTCTCGACTAAAGCTTCTAATTGCTGGCTTTCATACATTTCCTTATACCAGCCGTTTTCCTTCATTAATTCCTCATGTGTACCTCTTTGTACAATTCTACCTTCATCAACAACAAGAATAAGATTGGCATGCTGAATTGCACTTAATCGGTGTGCAGTAATAATCGTCGTTTTCCCTGCTCTTTCCCTCTTTAAGGCACTTAAAATCGTCTCTTCTGTTTTTGCATCTACTGCTGATAAACAATCATCCAAAATTAAAATTTCAGCATTTGTTAATAAAGCACGAGCAATAGAGATTCGCTGTTTTTGACCACCAGATAACGAAACACCTCTTTCCCCTACTACTGTTTCATATCCTTCTGAAAATTGGAGGATGTCATTATGAATACAAGCAATCTCTGCAGCTTGGGTAATTTCATTATATGTAGCATCCGCCTTTCCAAAGGCAATATTCTCACCAATACTTGCTGAGAATAAAAAATGATCTTGGGGCACGTATGAAATGGCAGAACGGACACCATGAAGTGTTATATCTCGAATATCTCGCTCCCCAATTTTTAATTCACCATTAAAATGATCATACTCACGGATTAAACATTTTAATAAAGTCGTTTTCCCTGCGCCTGTACGTCCTACAACTCCTAGCGTTTCGCCCTTCTTCAAATCAAAGTGAATATCGTTTAAATGTAACAATTCATTTTTCTTATACGAAAATGAATCAACGGCAAACGAAACATTACCGCTCGCTATTGTCTGTACAGCATTTTCGCTATTTACTACATCTGATTTTTGTGAAAGAATTTTTTCTACACGGTCATATGAAGCACGCCCACGCTCCATAATATTGAATAACCATCCAAACGCTAACATTGGCCAAACGAGGGTACCTAAATATGTCGTAAATGTAACGAGATCACCTACTGTTAATTCACCTCTTACAACTAATACCGATCCATAACATACTGCGATTAAAAAAGAAAATCCAACGATAAGAGAGATTGTCGGATCAAATAACGAATCAATACGTGCAACTAACACATTTTTATGTACAACATCTTCTGATTTTCTTCGAAACGCCTGCAAATCTTCTTTCTCTTGTCCAAGCGAGCGAATCACTTTCATTCCACTCATACTCTCTTGCACTTTATCATTGATTTCCGAAAACGATTGCTGTGCTTTATGAAACCTTTTATGTAATAAAGTTCCATAATAATTTGTCGAAATAGCTACAATCGGCATTGGAATTAAACTTAATAATGTTAACTTCCAGCTAATTGTAAAACCCATCGCTACGAGTACACATCCTCCGACAGCTAATGAGTCAACAAGCGTCAAAACACCTGCTCCAGCAGTTTGCTGGATCGCTTGAATATCATTGGTCGCATGTGCCATTAAATCACCTGTTCGATTTGACTGATAGAAAGATGGACTCATCTTTGTAAAATGTTCATATAAATTTTTTCGTAATTGGCGAGCTAATTTTAATGAAGACCCAAAAATCATAATACGCCATATGTAACGTAATATGTACATCGTAATGCCTACAATTACTAATAGTACAACCCATTTTAGTAACTTATCGGTCGTCAATGTTCCATCATTAATTTCATCTACAACGATTCCAATTACTTTTGGTGCTACAAGTTCTAAAAGTGCAACGCCAAACAATAAAATAATTCCAGTTATGTACGCTCGTTTTTCTTGTTTAAAAAACCACGCTAAATTCATAAACACTTTCATTTTTTTCCTCCTCCCTTAAAATGAGCGATGTTTTCAGTTTACCAAAAATACAGAATTTTTAAAAGTTTTAAAAACTATAACTAACAAAAAGAAAGACACTCTTAGCGAGTGTCTTTTAGCGCTTATTTCATTTGTTGCTTGTTCATTGCGCTCATCATTTGATTGATTTTCTTTTGGGAAGGTTTTTGTCCCATTTGCATCATCATCATTTTTAACATTTGTTCGTTAATTGGTGGATTTTTTTGTAAGTAATTCATCATATATTTGCGGGCAATGAAAAATCCTAACGCCACGCCTGCTACTAGTGCTACTACGCCCACTAGAATACCTAACCAAATTGGCATATATTTTCCTCCTTCATGTTGTCTACCTTACAGTGTACTAAAACCTTTTCAATAAGACAAGATACAATTCGACATTTTTTACACATATGTTCGTACTTGTTTTAGAGGATTCAGCCATCCGTACTTTGTATTTTCATAATCCATAGCTAAAAATGTTAATTCACACTTTCTTAACACCTCAAAGAATGTTGTTTCCATAGAGACATTTCCAGAGGTATTCATACGAATATAGTGCGGTTTCACCATTATTTCGCCGTACTCCGCTCCCGTATAAAGTGTATGTGTATGATGTGTTCTATCATATTTACCAAGAACGCGCAAAGCTTGTTCTAATTTATGATGAATTTTCATTACTTGCAATGGCATCGTTATATACATCATTTGCTTATATAACACTTTTTTCTCCGAAAGGGACCCAGATTCTGAAAATCGAGCAAATAAATCAAAAAACAAATATTCACGACCAAAATAAGCTTTCGCAATATCCTCTTGAATTAAATACAATTCATACGTTTTCATTTTTCCACTCCCAATCTGGACAACCTTTTCTCTTCATTATATATAAGAAAATTTGCAATGATTGTCTGACTGCGGAGAGATAAAAAACTTTTTCTGTCGAAAAAACTCATTTACATAGAAAAACCTCTCCATGCCGGAGAGATTTTTCTGAAATCATTAAAGCATTTCTTTTACTTTACGAACAACGTTCTCTACAGTAAATCCATACTCTTCCATAATCTTCTCACCAGGAGCAGAAGCACCGAACGTATCGATACCTAACACATCTCCTTCAAGACCTACGTAACGGTGCCATCCGAATGTAGCACCCATTTCGATTGCGAAACGTTTTGTTACTGCTTTTGGTAATACAGATTCTTTGTACTCTGCAGTTTGAGCTTCGAAGCGATCCATAGATGGCATGCTGACAACAGCTGCGTCAACGCCGTCTACTGCTAATGCTTTTTGAGCTTCAACAGCTAGGCTTACTTCAGATCCAGTTGCAAGTAAGATTACATCAGCCGTTTCTTTCTTGCTTGCAGAAACTACATATGCACCTTTTGCTACTTTTTCATACGTATCATCTTTTGCACCTTCTAATGTTGGAAGGTCTTGACGAGTTAATACTAAAGCAGTTGGTTTGTTTGTAGATTCTAAAGCTAGTCTCCAAGCTGCAACAGATTCGTTACCATCAGCAGGACGGATAACAGAAACGTTTGGCATTGCACGAAGCGCTGCTAATTGCTCGATTGGTTCATGTGTTGGACCATCTTCACCAACAGCGATACTGTCATGTGTGAATACATACGTTACTGGCAATTGCATTAATGCTGCAAGGCGAATTGCTGGACGTAAGTAATCAGAGAATACGAAGAACGTACCACCGTAAGTTTTTAAACCACCATGTAGTGCAATACCGTTCATTGCTGCACCCATTGCGAACTCACGTACACCGTACCAAATGTTTTTACCGCTGTAATCATCTCTTGTAAAGTCTTTTTCGTTATTCATGTATGTTTTGTTAGAACCAGCAAGGTCAGCAGATCCACCGAAGAATGATGGTACAGACTCTGCAATTGCATTAATTACAGCACCAGAAGAATTACGAGTTGCTGCTTTTGATCCTAATTCATAAGTTGGTAGGTTTTGCTCCCAACCTTCTGGAAGTTGACCGTTCATTGCTGCTTGGAATTCGTTTGCTAATTCTGGGTATGCTTGTGCATATTCACCTAGCATCGTGTTCCACTCAGCTTGCGCAGTTTCACCAACATCTTGTACTGTTTTACGGAAGTTGTCATATACTTCTTCTGCTACGTGGAAGTCTTGCTCAGCAGTCCAAGCATATGCTTCTTTCGTTAATTTTGTTTCTTCTACACCAAGTGGAGAACCATGTGAAGCTGATTTTCCTGATTTGTTTGGAGAACCGAAACCAATTGTCGTTCTTACTTCAATTAGCGTTGGGCGTTTTTCGTCAGCTTTCGCTTCTTCAATTGCTTTCGCGATTGCTTCAATATCGTTTCCATCCTCAACACGGATTACTTGCCATCCGTATGCTTTGTAACGATCTTCTACACTTTCAGAGAATGAACGATTTAAATCGCCATCTAATGAAATATCGTTTGAATCATAAAGCACAACAAGACGACCTAATTGTAAATGAGCAGCTAATGAAGATGCTTCAGCAGAAACGCCCTCCATTAAATCTCCATCACCACAAATAGCGTATGTATAATGATCTACTACATTATACGCATCACGGTTATATTTAGCAGCTAAATGTCTTTCAGCCATTGCCATACCTACAGCAGTTGCAATACCTTGTCCAAGTGGACCAGTCGTTGCATCTACACCAGCTGTATGACCGTACTCAGGATGTCCTGGAGTTTTGCTTCCCCATTGACGGAAGTTCTTTAAGTCATCCATTGTTACATCATAACCAGATAGGTGAAGTAGGCTGTATAATAACATTGAACCATGACCTGCAGATAATACGAAACGATCACGGTTAAACCACGTTGGGTTATTTGGATTGTGTTTCATAAATTGAGTCCATAATGTATAAGCCATTGGTGCTGCACCCATTGGCATTCCTGGGTGACCAGAGTTTGCTTTTTCAATCGCATCGATGGATAATGTGCGAATCGTGTTGATAGAAAGTTGTTCGATTGAATGTGACATGCTATTCTTCCCTTCGCTTATATTAGTAAACGTTTTATACATTTATATGATAGCTTCCCACGCAAGATTATACAACATGTATCGACAAATATGTTGATATTTTTTTGATTTTTTATAAAAAAATCAATGTTTCCGGGAATGTATGGG
>NZ_JBNLYE010000090.1:0-14983 GCF_050172095.1 Bacillus sp. GMs2/2 | reverse complement strand
GGCAAGTGACTACGGAATATGTATAGTAGGACGCCCTGTTATTCCTACAGCAGAACAAGAAGTAGAACATATTGAAGTGTCTGGTAGACATGGTTCACTTACAAAAAAAGGGGCGTTTAAAGACGTTCCTTTAAAAATAAAGTTCAATATGCTTGAAGAAGAGAATATTAAGCCGTTAGTGCGACGTATGAAGTCGTGGTTGATGAATGGAAAAACACTATATTTTACTGATGATGATGTGTATCGAAAAATTAAACATGTTGTAGTAGGTGATATTGTAAATGAAATTGAAGAACACGGTGAATTTGAAGTGGATTTTAAGCTAGATCCCTTTGAATATACAGAGGATGTAAATCTAAAGCTCACCAAACCTGGTGTGATTTATAATCCAGGTACAATTGAATCTGATCCTAAGTTTTGGATTGTGGGAAATGGTACTTTCCGTATAACAATCAATGACGTCTCTTTTCAAATAAAAGATGTGAATGGTTCTGTTGTCATAGACTCAGAAATACTTGAAGCATATACCGATACCATATCAATGAATAATAAAATGGTTGGGCAGTTCCCTATATTCAACGTAGGAGAAAATAAAATAGAATGGTCAGGAGCAATTCAATTCATGGAAATTCGACCTAGGTGGAGATATAAATGATTACTTTATATAAACCAAATGAGACTGATTTTACACACAATGGCATAGGGGCGTTAGATAAAAATATTTATAACGCAACTGTTGAGGAAGAACTCAATGGTTTATTTTTATTTTCATTTAGTTATCCATTGTTTGCGCCGCGTGGTCTGGAAATAGAGGGAATGAGTATCATTAAAGTTCCAACTCCTGATGGTGAACAACTATTTCGAGTGGCAGCTCCTAAGGTCAGTATGGGTGAGATTACAGCGCAATGTTATCATATTTTTTATGACTTAACAGAAAATCTAATTGAAGACATTTTTGCCGAAACAACAAATGGTAATGGAGCTATGAATCGTATGTCAGCGGGATGCCAATACAAGCATCCTTTTCAGTTTTATTCAGATGTGCCAAAGATAGCCAGTGCACGTATTGTCCGTAAAAATCCTGTGGAAGCATTATTGGATTCTAGTCAAGATAATTCATTTGTTAATCGTTGGGGCGGCGAATTAAAACGAGATAATTTTGATGTGAAGATGCTACTAAATCGCGGTATGGATCGTGGAGTAGTGATTCGCCATAAGAAAGATTTATTAGGATATGAAGGTAATGTGGATTGGAAAAGTCCCATAACTAGAATCATGCCACAAGGTTTTGATGGGTTATTTCTTCCTGAAAAGTATGTGGATAGCCCACTTATAAATAAGTATCCTCATCCTAAAATCAAAGTGGTTGAATTTAAACATATTAAAGCAGCTATTGGTGAAAATGCTGACGATGAAGATGCAGTTCCGTTAGAAGAAGCATATAGGTTATTACGCCAGGCAGCTAAGGATATGTTTGCTATTCAAAAGATTGATCAGCCTAAAGCAAATTATAACGTTAAGTTTCAGGAGTTATCACAAACGGAAGAGTATAAGGATTATAAGCATTTACAGAGTGTTTATATGGCAGATACGGTTACGGTTGAGCATCAAGAAGATGGTATTGATATAAAGGCGAAGGTAATTGCATATAAATATGATCCAATAAAAAAAGAGTATCTGGATATAACCATTGGTAACTTCAAAGAATCCTTTACGGACGTTTCCGGTAGGGTTGATCTGGTACAAGAAGAGTTATCCAATATGCCAGGCTCTATTTTGGATGCAGCAAAAGCAAATGCTACAAGCCTTATTAATTCAGGATTCGGAGGACATGTACGTATTTATCCAGATCGTATTTTAATTATGGATACGAAAGATGAAAAGAGCGCTAAAAAGGTTTGGCAATGGAACTTGAATGGATTAGGGTATTCTTCCACAGGTGTGAATGGCCCATATGGAACTGCCATTACAAGTGACGGCAGAATTGTTGCAGATTTTATTACTGCAGGTACGTTGAGTGGAAATCTTGTGCAAGGTGGAGAAATAACAGGTGCAACATTACGAACTTCAGATAGTGTCAACTATGTAAATATTTCAAAGCAATTCATACGCTTGTATGAGTCATCTAAAACAAGGGTGTTTGTAGGGTATTACAAAAATAGTAGAAATGAAATACAACCAACTCTTATTTTAGGCGGAGATTCAGATTCCACAGGGGCAAATGGTGCTATTATGGTGTACCAATTCTCAGATACGAGCGTTAAGTCTGGTGGAATCGGAATTACAAAAGGACTCGAGGGCAATGGATACTTGAATGCAGCTTCTTTATACTTTTCGCAAACAGGGAATGCAATGCTTGATGCTGACAAAACGATTGTCCTAAATGCTCAAAGTGATATGAGGTTTAAAGTCAAAGATCAGTTTCGCTTTTATCGTAATGACAATTGGATTGCGAGTATTGGAGTGTCATCTGGAGGAGATACAGATATCGTACTTCCAAATGCGATGATACGAAATTCGAGTTACGAAAATGGTTATATTCAAATAAAGACAGCTCTTGGATCGTATTATCATGGGATAATCGCTTCAGATTTCAAAGTTTCCTCAAAAGAAACATATAAAACCAATATCCGGCCTATTGCATTCAGTGCACTTGAAAAAGTAATGGAATGGGAAATTAAACAGTACAATTTGAAAAATGATATTCCAAAACTGTATGAGATGCGTATGAATCGTAAAGAAGGAGAGCCAACGATTACTACAGATGCAATTCCTACACATTATGGTTTAGTTATTCCAAAAGAAGCAGAGGAAAATGGTGTAGGCCTATACGGGATGCTTTCACAATTGACAAGCGCATTTCAAGAGCATGTGACAAAAACGGATGCTAGATTGGAAGAATTAGAGTCATTAAAGCCTAAAGGGAATGTAAAGCATAGGAACAGAGTAAAACGTCAGAGAAGACCTCCTAGACACGTAAAAAGGAGTAGCTAGAAAGAGGTGTAATTATGCGAAATGAGGAAATTATTATAGATTTAGCAGATCCTGTGTTTACAAAAACAATTCGTTCTCGGCAGAATGACAAGAATGGATTGAAGCTTACTGTGTACGTAAGAGAAAAAGGGGAGAAGGTGGATTTAACAGGATATGCGGTTAAATATGAAGCAACAAATCATACAGGAGTATTCATTCGAGATGATGCTCAAATAGTTGATGCAAAGAATGGTGTGTTTTCATACACATTTACATCTCAAGCTGTTTCTACATCGGATGATTGGACAGCTTATTTTGTGATGGAAAAAAGTACAGAACGAATGAGTACACCAGACATTCGTATTACATTAAGGCGTGATGTGAAAGAAGGAAATATTAAAATAGAAAATTATATTTCTGATTTTGAGATTCTTAAGAAAACGATAGACGATTTACAGAGAAAATTAAATACAATGGATGTTGTTAAGAAAAGTGGAGACACCATGATAGGTGACCTGAATCTTAATGTAGGTTTAACTTTAAAGCGTATTACGTCTAAGGATAGCACAAAAGATTTAATCTCATTAGCGTTTGGATCAAACGGCGCGTTTTGGATTGAAGACCGCCAGAATAACAACTTGAATGTTCTCCACTACGATAACACTAATAAGAGGTTAAACGTAAATATAGATACCAATCTCATGAAGAAGAGTAACGACTCATTCACAGGGCTTACACGATTCTCTCAGAATGCTCAACTTATGATGGCTCAGCCTGACGAGGCTACAGGTGCTTCTGCTCGTGGGTTACACTACATGGATAAAGACACAGACGGAAGCGTTAATCGTGGCGGATTTGGACGTTTCAAAGGGGCTAAAAATGGTGAAGAATATCTGTACATGGGGTTCGGTACTAATCCTTGGGATTCGCAAAGCGGGTTAATAGTTCGTCCTGATGGATCAGCAACCTTGAAAGGTAAAAAGGTAGTAACCGCTGAAAATGATACAGGATGGATTAATCTTGCTACAACTGGGGTAGAGAATGTTCCTGATAGAATTTTGAAGTATAAAAGAAGTGGAGAACACGTTAATGTAATTGGTTCTATTCGAAATGCGCAAAACGCAACAGTATTTGCTACACTCCCAGTTGGATGTAGACCTGTTCAAGACGTTGCGGTTCCAGCTATTATGATAACTGGAGGAGTGAATACAAACTTTTGTGAAGTTACAGTAAAAAAAGATGGTGGGATTTTTGTGAATGGTGTTCAAAGTGGAAGTACTTTTCATATTGCAATGAGTTTTTTAATTTAGAGTGTAAACGTTAAGCGTGCATAGGCAGGCTTTTTTATTTTGCTAAAAAGGAGATGAGAACGGTGGAGGAACAGATCTTCAATTCAATGATTCAACAAGGAGCATTCGCAGCGTTATTTGTGTGGATGCTTTTTACTACGCAAAAAAAGAATGAACAGCGGGAAGAACAGTATCAAAAAGTAATCGAAAAAAACCAGGCAGTCATCGAAGAACAAGCAAAAGCATTTGGTTCACTTTCAAAGGATGTATCAGATATTAAACAAAAAATTATGGGGAATGGTGACGACAAATGAAAAAATCTATTAAATTATTAGCCTCAATTTCTACTGCAGCTATCATTGCATTTACTTCAACAGGTAGTGTTTTTGCTGATCGAGAAATGATTATTCCAGGGTTACCTAAAGTTGAATATCGCAATGGATATGGAGCGTATGAAGGTGTAGTAGCACATTCTACAGCAACTCCTGAAGCGCCTGCTATTAATATCCGAAACTATGAGGCAAGAACATGGCGCTCTGCATTTGTACATTATGCGACAGATTGGGATGAAACAATCCAAATTGCTTCTACTAAGTATCAAGCATGGGGAGCAGGCCCAGCAGCCAATAAACGATTTGTTCATGTAGAGCTCTCTGAAACTAGTGACCCTATTAAATTTAAAAAATCCTATGAGAGATATGTGAAGTTACTCGCTAAGATTTTACGTGATAGAAACATTGATCCATCCATTGGATTGTGGACGCATAAAGACATTACGTATAAGCTTGGTGGCACAGATCACGAAGATCCAATTGACTATCTTCGCAGTCATGGTGTATCAGAATCACAATTTAGAGCGGATGTACAAAAGGCGTATGAAGGCGAAACAGTTACAGTTAAACCAAAGCCACAGCAACCAAATGAAGTACCTGGTGTTATTAATGAAGTGGGGGTAGCGTATATTGATGGATACAATGTAAACCTTCGTTCTGGTCCATCCACAACAAATAGTGTTATTCGTAAATTACAAAAAGGTGAATCATATAAAGTTTGGGGTAAAGTAGGAAACTGGTTGAATCTTGGAGGGAATCAGTGGGTTTATAACGATTCATCATACATTCGCTATAAAGAAGAATCGTCATCTGTGGAAGGTAAACGTGTAGTTTCTAAAGTGAATGACTTACGATTCTATTCAAAACCTTCCTGGTTAGATAGAGATGTAGCAGGAACTGTGGATGAAGGATTAGGATTTACAATCCTTGATAAAGTATCTGTAAATGGCTCGCAACAGTATAAAGTGAAGAATAGTAGAGGTAATGTGTTCTATATTACAGCTAGCTCTTATTATGTAGAAATTAAATAAGAGTATATTGACATTCTACATTTAAATATTGTATATTTTACATGTTGTTTTTTGATAGCGCACTGTTTGTTCTGATTTTTCTACTGCATTGTTGCTTAGGTGATGTAGTGTTATCAAAAAAGAGTTCTCCAACATATATTTTTAAAAATCCCCTTCTATATTTAGAGGGGGATTTTTTATTACAAATCAGAAATTCTTCTAACTTGTTTTTTCTTCTTTTTAAAATTCCTTTTATATTCTTTAAATTCTTGCTTATCCACATGAAATTTTTCTCCTGTAGCTACATTTTTAACTAAGTATGTTTTGCATGTGAATTCTCTTATATAGTAAATAATTACTCCTAATATAAGTGATAAACAAAATGTTGGAATAGCTAAGATAATTGCAAGTGCAGCTAGTATATTATCAGTTTTATGATCTCTCTGTAATACTAATCTTTTTCCTGCTGCAGCCTGAGCTTGCTCTAATCGCTGCATGCGTTGTAGCGATGCAATCGTATCATAACTCATGATATAACCTCCTTAGGAGTAGTAGACAAAGTCCAACTTATATAAGAGAGACTTTATGTTTGTATTATTTAACAGTAACAAACTTTTTGAAGAATGTACTGCGTTTGTCTTTATTATAAACATAAGGCTCATCAAACTTCTGTTGCCATGATTTATCTTCAGTTTTTAAATTCTCTATTTTATATCCAATGTAAGAATTTAATTCGTTTCTATCTAAATTTATACTGTATGTTTTCCCTTCAAACGGTATTGTCATCTTTACAGTGCTTAAAGTTGGGAATTGTCTTAGTAGTCTAGCTGGTTCGCTTACTAATAATTTTTCAATTGTATGTCCCGTTGAAAAGTATTGCTTATATGCTTTATCATCTAATTTATTGTCAGGGTTGTCAGTTTTATAAGATTCAAATGAATCATAGAAAATAATTTCAGCTTGATTATTATTTACTTTCATTTCTTTTACGAAGCTTGCTCCTCTAATATTTTTAGCGTAGGAAACAAATTCTTCTTGTGTCACGGTTTCTTTGGTAGCAGAGCTTTTGCGAGAAGGATCTAAATTAATAAATACCATACAGACAATAAATGAAATTAGAGCTGTAGAAAGATAAATTTTTACTACTCGTAAACGATTGATTTTCTCTCCTCTTAATACAATTTTAGGCATGAATAAGCCTATAATTAGAACGATAATTGACACAATAGATACTAGAAATAGTATCACTTCTAATGCGTTTAACAAAAAATCCACTCCTTAAAATTAAAATTGGTATAATACCTAAATCATACCAATTTCATGTAATACCTGTAAATGTTCGTTTCTAATTTATTGACGAAACAGAACGATTGTTCTATAATTTACACAAACAAACGTTCTTGTGGAGGTCATTTTATGAATCATTTACTTACATGCTCATTTAATCAAAAAATACCAATTGAATTAATATATTTAAACGGTTCAGGAGATTTCTCTCAAAGAACTGTAATTGTTAGAAAGATATATGAAGATCGTATATTGGTGTATTGCATGAAAAAACAACAAGTTAGAACAATGAAATTAGCTAATATACTATCTGTTGATAAAGTAAGAACAAAATATCAGTACGCTTAAAACGCTCAATGAGGTGATATTATATGACAAATGGAGTACCAAAACCACCAAAGAAGAAAAGTGGTTCAAAGAAGGAACCTAGACCATACATGGATGAATTTGAACAACAAGAAGCTGCTGAATTAATACAATTGGCGGTACAGGATGATACAGAATTAGTCTTTACTGTGTATAGAAAATTTAATGAACCAACTATTATTCAAGGTAAAATTGTTAAACTGGAACAACAAATGGGTAGAATTGTAGTAAGTGAAGATCTAAATACAATACATAAGATTCAATTCATGGATATTTTGAAAATCGCAACGCCTAGTTAATTTAGCTAGGTGTTTTTTATATGGTCATAAATTCTTTATCAAAATAGAACTTGTCCATTAATTTATTTACAATCCCGTTGAAATAAGCGAATTTACCCTTTTTCATTTTCGTTCCAGACTTAATTTTCATAACAAACTCTTTGATAGCTTGTAAGCCAATAGCAAGTTCCTGGTCTTTAGTAAATGCGTTCTCACCTGTTGTATGGTTAACGATTTTATTACACTGTCTTACGACCTTCCACAGTTCTTGAATTGTTTTAGATTCACTGTAAAAAGAGCCAACTAAAGAAATGAAACGCTCTGGCACCCAATGTGCTACGAAATTAGCGTCTTTAATGTTTTCTTCTGAAATATTACTATTCTCATTACTATTACGTTTGTTTATATCTTTTATATTTTGTTTTAAGGTTTTAGTAGTTGTTTTATTGGTGTGACATTTTTCTTCATTTTTAATAGGAGCTTGTGTGACAACCTGTTCTTCCACAATAATTGGTTGAATAACAATCGCATTGCTTGTTTGTCTCATATCGCTTTTACGCTTCATTTCTAGTTGTTTAATAATACCTAAAGACTCTAAGTGTAGGCATACTCTAATAACCGTTCTACGGCTAATATTGAGGTCTTCAGCGATGTGTTTTTTTGTTCTGAATGATACACCAAAGAACTTAGAAGAATAGTTGTGTAATTTATTTAATACAGCCAATTGAGTTTTATTTAACTGATCTACGAATTTTTCTTTGTATGCACGAACAGTTTTGTTTAATTCATCGACTGTTTTAAATGTTGCTAGGTTTTCGTATGTTTCATTACCTGCAATAATTGTAATTCCTTGTTTCTTTTCCATAACGGTTTGTCTCCTTTTTGGAAACAAAAAAGCAACGTCACCAATTTGGTAAACGTTGCTTAATAGACCCTACATGATGTAAAATAACTCATGAGAGTATAGCAAGTGTTTACCTGGTCAGCTCAGGTGGACGGTATATAGAGTGTTCGTAGCACTTTATATACACGCTGTGCTCTTTTGTTTTTTGTAGATTTTGCACGCTGAAATAATTTTGCATGAATTTTGCACGATTACTTCTGAAAATCTAAAGGAGCCTTGATATAAAAGGGGTATTTTACTATTAGTTCGAATCCCTCTGGGCGCGTTATATAAACTTTAATATTATTTTGTGAAGAAGCCCTTTGTGTGGTAAGTAAAAATACCACGTGCAAAGGGCTTTTTTGATGTTATTGTTAGCCTATTATTGTTTATTTAATGTTGAATCCGGAGCTGAAATTCCTAACTTACATTTTGTAGGTTAGGAATTTTTTTATTTTAAAAATGTTAAAAATATGCAATTTTGCGAAGTTACCTAAAAACTTTGAATCTTGTAAATTTATAACTGTAGAGAACAACAAACAAACAAACAAACAAATAAATAGAAAAATAAAAGGAGGAATGAAATGGTAAAGAAATTTAAATTTACAAAAGAGGAATTAGTAGCAGCATGGAAAGACCCACAAGTAAGGGAGAAATCAAAGGATTTACCGAACCATCCATCAGGGAAAGTACTAAACGAATTAAGTGAGGAAGAGTTAGCGGAAGTCCAAGGAGCATCAGATGTGCAAGTAGCTACAACACCGATGTGTGTAAGGTTAACGGTTTTACCTGCAACGTCAATTAAACTTTGTAAATAAAAATAAAAATAAAAAACCAAAACGAGAGGATGAATGAAATGTCAAAAGGATACAAGTTCACAAAAGAAGAGTTAGTAGAGGCGTGGAAAGATCCACAAGTAAGAGAAAAGCTAAAAGACTTACCGAAACACCCATCTGGAAAAGCGCTAAATGAATTAAGTGAGGAAGAATTAGCGGAAATCCAAGGGGCATCAGATGTACAACCAGAAACAACACCACTTTGTGTGGGAGTAATTATAGGAATAACGGCATCAATTAAAATTTGTAAGTAGATAGGTTTCATTCGAAAGGGGTGTTCATCTCCTTTTGAATGAAACAGATTCCAATATTCGAATGCGAAAAATCGAATGTTGGAATCTGTTTCCCCTGAAGGGGGCCAATTTATTGGAATATGGATTTTAAAATAAGGAAGGGGATTAAATTATTATGTTAATTCACTCATATATAAATGAAAAGGCATTTGCGAAGAGTCTTAATTTGAAAGAGCGTTATAAAACGCTAAAGAGTAGAAGAGATTTATTATTATCGGAGGATTTAAATTTAGCCCAATTAAATAAATGGATAGATAAAATGTTTAGAAGTAATAAAGCTGATTTTGATTTTAAATTAAAAATGAATGAAATGACAAAAGAAGATTTTGCGAGTTTAATTGAGAAAATCCCTGAATCAAAAGAGCATTTATATATAGATGAATTAAATGAACATGTGAATTTGCGCGTGTTAGAAATAGGAATAGAGTTGTGTGAAAGTAAGCCATTAAGTTCAGAGGAAGATTTAGGGTTTATAGAATTTGTTAGGCCGTTTGCACTTTATGCAGCCGAAATGATAGATAGTTCGTTGAAATATAGATTAAATAAGATACGTTATGAGCATGAAGAGATTAAAGAAATGCTAGTGCGATCTTTAGTAGAAGAGTTATTAAATAATGCGGTGCGATCACTAGTCTTAGAATTTAATATTGCAAAACTAAGGGAAGAACTAGTAGGAGAGACTCCAGAAGAGCGATTTCTTTCCTTTGTCAGAGAGAAAGCTAGAAATAAGGAGAATTTAATTGCGTTCTATGAGGAATACGCAACATTAACACGAAGGTTAATTTTGAGAACAGAGTATTTTATACAAAATGTTCAAATGTTACTATTTCGTTTGAATGAAAATTGGCTACAATTACAAAAAGAATTTCAATTGCAGGATGTATCATTAAGCGAAATTAAGGTTGGATTAGGAGATACACATCAAGAAGGGAAAACAGTTGTTCAGCTTGTATTCTCTTCAGGTAAAGAAATTTTATATAAGCCAAAGTCTATGGAAATTACAAAATCGTACCATGCATTTTTAGAATGGATGAATGAGGTAAGTGGAAGTATACAACTTCCATCATATAAAGTTTTAGACTTTGGTGAATATGGATGGGAAGAAAAAATATTGTATAAACCGTGCTCTTCTAAAGAAGAGGTGGAGCGCTACTATTTACGTTTTGGTAAGTTGATTGGTTTAATGCATATGTTAAAAGGTGCTGATTTGCATTTTGAAAATATAATTGCTCATGGAGAGTATCCATACATTATTGATTCGGAGACGATTTTTCATCAATACCCAAAACTGAATTTTCCGGATAGTGCGGAAGTAAAATTGAAATATGAACAAAGCGACTCAGTGATAGGATCTGGATTGTTACCGCAAGCTATGTTTCAAAACATCGATGGAAAAGGTATAGATTTAAGTGCTTTAAATGGAAAAGAGCAAGATTTGCCGTTTAAGGTGTTGGCTTTAAATCAAAATAGTAAGGATGAAATGGAATTTACTATGAAAGAAGCTAAAAGTCAAAGTGCTAAAAATCTACCGAAACTTGGAGTAGAAGAAATTTATGTAGAGGATTATTTAACCTTTATTATTGATGGTTTTCAGGAAATGTGTAAATTTTTTATCGAGTATAAGGAAGAGATTTTATCAGAAAGAGGACCTTTAATTATATTTAAAGAAAATAAAATTCGCATTGTTGCTAGGGCGACTCAACAATATTGTAATTTCTTACAAGAGTCTACACATCCAGACTATATGAGAGATTCAATTTTATTGGAACAATTATTTGAAAGAGTATGGTATTACCCATATGAAAATAAGGAACTGGTCATTCATGAGATTCAAGACTTATTACGTGCGGATGTTCCTATATTTACGACTTTTACAGATTCACGAGATTTATATAGTAGTACAGGTGAAAGGATGGAAGACTTTTTTAAGGAGAGCGGTTATGAGCAAGTATATAATAGAATTTATCATTTTGATGATAAGGAATTGGAAAAGCAACGAGGATGGCTGAAGTTGGCAATACAGGGAAATAGAGATGTTGATATTAAAGTGGGAAGAAAAGGGGAGTATAGAAGTGAATTGTTAGAAAATCATCAGGAGACAATCTTGCAGGAAGCTATAAATATCGGAGAGGCTTTAGTAGAGAATGTAGTATTATCAGATGATAAAACAACGGCTTCATGGTTACAAGCAAATGTTATTCACGACAAGTGGTATGTTGCTCCTATGAAGCAAAATTTATATGACGGTTTAGGTGGCGTAGCACTATTCTTATTGTATCTAAATAAGGTTACAGGAAACGAAAAATATTTAGAGGTTGCTCATAAGGCGTTGAAGTCAGCGATGAACCCTTTATCGAAAGCGAAGGGGCTTCTATCGACATTCTTGGGTAAATATTCATTGTTATATCCATTAGCACATTTTCAATCTATAAGTTCTAGAAAAGAATATCAGGATTTTTTAGAAGAAATAAAAGTAGAATTAAAAGAAAGGCTCAAAGAAGAAGAAGAGTTTGATTTGTTAAGTGGCTCAGCAGGAGTTATTCAAGTGGCCCTTAATTTATTTGAAATGACAAAGGATCAAGATTATTTAGATCTTGCTGATATGTACAGTAAGCATTTGGTGGAAAATGTATCAATATTAGAAAGTGGAGTAGCGTGGAAGAATAAACATACTAACAGTTATTTAGGCGGTTTTTCTCATGGGACGAGTGGTATAGCTTGGAGCTTATGGCGTTCAGGGATTATGAATAGGAATCAAGAATATATTGATTTAGCTAAAAAAGCATTTGCTTATGATCGATCATTGTTTGAAAAAGAAGAAAGTGCGTGGAAAGACACAAGAGAGAGTGAGAAGAAGTGCTTACATCAATGGTGCCACGGTTCCACTGGAATAGGATTGAGTAGAGTTTTAGTAAGAAGCTATGAAGAAGATGTAGAAATGGACGAAGAAATTCGAGTGGCTGTAGATAATGTACGAAAGTATGGATTTAAAAATAATGATACATTATGTCATGGGAATATGGGGGACACGGAATTACTATTGGCTGTTTCACAGTTATATGGTAATAAAGAATTGTATGAACAGGCGTTACAAATTGGCATACAAGTTATTAATAATTATAGAGAAACTGGTAGTTATCAATGTGATGCACCAGATGATATTCAATCATTTGGTATGTTTGTAGGGATAGCAGGAGTTGGTATGCAGTTGTTAAGACTATTACAGCCGAATGAAATTCCATCCGTTATGACATTAGAAAATGTAAAAGGATAAATGAAAAGACATTCTACCTTTTGGTAGAATGTCTTTATTATACATTTACATTTATTATACCTTTTCGAACAGCTTCAGCTAATGCTTCAGAGCGAGAACTCACCTTGAACTTTTTAAACAGTTTCGTTAAATTATATTCAACAGCCCTAGAACTCATATATAATTCATCTGCAATTTGTTTATTACTTTTTCCTTTCGCGATGGATTCAAGAATTTCTAATTCTTTTTGTGTAATTGTAACATGGCTTGATGCTCTTTTCGTATCTAAGTTATCAACAGTCATATCTTCAACTCGAAGTTGTCGCAATAAAGAAATTGGAATTAAAGTATACCCATTTAAGACGGCCCGAATAGCCATTAATAACTCTTGCTGTGATGCTGATTTGCTAACAATACCGCTAATACCAGAATCTATTAATAAATTAAATTGTGATAAATATTCGAAGCCTGTGTAGAGAATGATTTTTGCATCTGGTTGTATGTGTAAAAGTTTTTGAGCCACATCAAGTCCACTATAATTAGGCATGTTCATGTCTAAAAGATATATATCAAAAGGTGTTTTTGAACTTTGAGAAATTGCTTCCTGTTCGTTTAAAATGTATGTTGCTTGAATATCTTCTTCTAATTCGATCATATTTTTCGTACCTTCACCCACTATTTGGTGATCGTCTACAATCAAAACGTGTATCATTTTATTCACCTCGGTATAGTAATATTTACTTGTAGTCCATTTCCTATTTCTGAAATAAGCTGAATTTCGCCTCCTATTCCTTGAACGCGCCCTTTGATTCCGGATAAACCCATATGTTTATTTGAAGAATAGGGGGCTTGGGTATTAAAACCGATGCCGTTATCACGATAGTCTAGATAAATACAATTATTTTCTTCCCATAAAAATATATTAATTAAGGTTGCTTTAGAGTGCTTATCAGCATTATTTAATAATTCTTGGATAATACGATAAATAGATAAAATTTTATCAAATTCGTAATGATTCTCCTGTATTGAGTCATATTCAAATTGAATTCGGAAATTAGTACGTAGTTGCATTTGTGCTAATAGCTCTTTAAGTGCACCTATAAGTCCAATTTCAGATAGAAGAGCAGGTTTTAATTCATTACAAGTGTCACGAATTTGTTGAATAACATCAAACATACCGAATTTTATTTTTTCTAATTGTCCCTGCAATTCACCTGGTACAGTATGTTCTTTTAATACGGTTTCTAGTTTACGATACCAGACAATTTGGTCTTGCAGGGCAGCGTCATGAAGATCCGCAGCAAGCCGACGCCTTTCAGTTTCTGAGATTTGAAATAGTAGGCGCGAAAGAGTTGCTGAGTGTGTTTTATTTGCTATGCTTTCTTTTTCTAAAGATTGAATGATTTGGTTAACTGAATTTAGGTTTTCATAAACTAGACGTACATATTTTACGATAGCAATAAACCAAGTTTTTTCATTGATATTAAATTTAATATTGTTGGTTTTATTTCCAACCCAAATGTAATGCTTTGTGTTTTGGGTAGAATATAAATAAATACCGATGCATCCGTCATCTTCTAATAAATCATTTATATACCCTGATTCCATTCCCCATTGCTTCTTTTTCGAAAGATTAAATTTTTCTGTTTCTCCGTAACTTTTATAACAATTGTATGTATTTTGTTTTGTATCAAACTCAATAAATTGTATAAAACACGGTTTTAGTAGGGAGATAATTTCATTCATAAATTTTTTCTCTAAATCTTTTACTTTCATAATGGAAGAAAGTTGTTGTGCGAATTGATCAATACTTACATGTAAATTGGTTTTGCTTCTGAATAATTGATTGCGAAATGTGAAATCTAATCGTTCTTTTATTACAAGAAACAGTATGTTTAAAGGGAAAATGATAATGAAATTTTGCATGAGTCTAATAAAGAATCGTTCGTCAGGATTAATACTCCAGCTTATAATTAATGTAATAATGATAGTTGGAAGTAATGAAAGCAAAGAGTAGTACCGAACACGATCAAACATAAAATCAATATCAAAGATTTGCTTTGTTAATATTAAATAAAAGTAGCCAATTGGAATGCAAAATAGGAATAATGCTGCAATATCAGCCCTAATAATGGCTGCATTAAATAATATCCTTGGAAGAGCATATAGCATTATAAATGGCC
>NZ_JBNLYE010000089.1:0-15437 GCF_050172095.1 Bacillus sp. GMs2/2 | reverse complement strand
GTTCTATATTACACCTCTAAGCTCTAATCGTCAATATGTTTTTATAAAAAATATAAAAAGGCTTATTTCTTTTAAAATAAGCCTTTTTTATCACATATCATTCTATTCATTTATTATTTTTCTATAGTTGGTAACGAAACGATAAATTGAATAGTACCTTCCCTATATTCCGCTCGAATACTACCACCTTGTAACTCAACAATACTTTTCGCAATCGCTAAACCGAGTCCCGAGCCTTCCGTTACTCTACTTCTAGATTGATCCTTCTTATAGAAACGTTCAAACAAATTCGCTAACTCTTCTCTCGTAAACTCTTCACTATGATTCGCAATTACAATTTGTATATCCCTACGCTGCCTTTGAAGAGAAACTTTTATCTCTCCATCATCTTTACTATACTTAATCGCATTCATTAGTAAATTATCAAATACACGAACCATCTTTTCCGAATCAATCGATGCATAAGCACGTTCCTCAGGAAACTTCTTAACAAACGTAAGTCCATGTTCTTCCGCCTGCGGTACTAACTCTTCTATTAATTGCTCGAGTAGCTCATTCATACAAACTTCCTGTTTTTCTAATACAACTTGTTCATTTGTTAACTTCGTATACTCAAATAAATCTTCTATTAAATTTTTTAACTGCTCCGACTTTGCAAAAGCAATTCTCGTATACTCATCGTGTTGTTCTTTATTTTCATATTTAGAATCTCGAAGTAATCGTAAGTAGCCCATAATAGAAGTCAGCGGTGTGCGTAAATCGTGAGATACATTCGTAATAAGCTCATTCTTTTGCTTCTCTAATTTACGTTCCTTTTCTATATTATTCATAAGCTCTTCTGCCATATTATTAATATTCTCAGTTAAAGCTGCAATCTCATCTTCACCTTTTTTCTCAATGCGGTACGCTAAGTTGCCTCTTTCTATTTCCTTTACACCTTGCGCCATTGCTTCAATCTGCTTCATCTTTCTCTTTGTTATATAGAAGAAAGAGAAAATGAATACAAGAACACCAATTAAAAACGGGAATGGCCCTTCTTTCGTATCATACATTACCTCTCCCTCTGGAATTCCGCTAACAAACATGTACAAATTCTTTCCTTCAATAGTAATAGGTGAAAAAGATATAAACTCTTTTCTTGTACTTTCAAATACATTTCTACCATCTGTATAATTAATCGCAAATGATGCTGCATTACGAATCGTATTATGCAAATCGATTTGCTCTTCTTGCGCTTGCTTTGTTTTATATAAAACTTTACCACTTTCATCAGTAACCAATATCTTTAAAGCTCTAGACCCTTGCTCTAAATTTTGGTTCTCCATTTCGATCATATTTGATATAGCTTCTAATTTATTTTCATGAACCGAACTATTTGCCGCTCCTTGAGCTTGGTGATTAATTTGTTCCATACCAGCCCGATAATCGATAGTTGCTTGACGATTCGCATTCTCAAAAAATGGCGCAGCTCCCTTCGCTGACAAAACTCCGAATAACGCACAAGCAGCAAAAGTAGTAATCAATTGAATCCTTATACTCTTTCGTACGCTCTTTACTAATTTCTCAATTAATTCTCTTATTTTCCTTATATAAGTAAACGGATTAAATATCTTTTTCAATCTTATACCCCACTCCCCATACTGTTTTTATATATCTAGGTTTCCTTGGATTCTCCTCAATCTTTTCACGCACTTTCCGAATGTGCACCATTACAGTATTATCAGACTGGAAAGATCGTTCGTTCCACACCTTTTCATAAATTTGCTCCGCACTAAACACCATACCTGGATTTCTAGCTAGCAATTCTAAAATTGAAAATTCCCTCGGAGTTAGTTTCACTTCTTCTCCCTCTACAACAACTTTATGGGTCGAGATGTTGATTTTCATCTCCCCAATTTCTAACTCGTCCTCATTTTGGACAGCGAAACCATTCATTTTCATATAACGGCGTAACTGAGATTTAATTCGTGCAATTAACTCTAATGGATTAAATGGTTTCGTTACATAATCATCTGCACCCGTTGTTAACCCTAAAATCTTATCCATATCTTGCGTTTTGGCAGAAAGCATAATAATAGGCATTTCTTTCGCTTCCCTTACCTTCATACACATATGAATACCATCCACTTTCGGCATCATAATATCTAATACGACTAGATGTACTTCATTTTCTTCCAATAGACGTAATCCTTCTTCTCCGTCTCCTGCTTGTAATACTTTATATCCTTCATTCTTTAAATAGATTGTAATTAAATTCCGAATTTCTTTTTCATCATCTACGACAAGTATTGTTTCGTGTGCCACAATATCTCCCCCATCACTTTTTTAATCCCTAACTTCTATTATAGGAAAACTTCTGAAGAAAAACGCTCGGAAATCCTTAAGATTTTCTGAAGACGCAAAAAAGGTCTAGACTCCCCTTAAGTCTAGACCTTTAAAAACCCCTTTTATTTACGAACATAGATGAAATATAGTACGAATAAAACTCCCATAACATACATAATTGGATGAACCTCTTTACGACGACCACTCACAACCATTGTAATTGGATAGAAGATAAATCCAATCGCAATCCCAGTTGCGATACTATACGTAAGTGGCATAGAGATAATTGTAAAGAATGCTGGTACTGCAATCTCGAATTTCTTCCAATCAATTTCCCCTAAGGAAGAAACCATCAAGATTCCTACAATAATTAAAGCCGGTGCCGTTACAGCTGGCGTTACAACACTTAGTAATGGCGAGAAGAATAGTGCCAGTAAGAAGAATCCTGCTGTTACAACTGCTGTAAATCCAGAACGTCCTCCTGCTGCTACCCCTGCAGACGATTCAATGTAAGACGTTGTTGTTGATGTACCTAAAATCGCACCAATTACAGTTGCAATCGCATCTGCAAATAACGCTTTTCCTGCACGTGGTAATTTATTGTTCTTCATTAATCCTGCTTGATTTGCAACCGCTACAAGCGTACCTGCTGTATCAAAGAAATCGATAAAGAAGAACGTTATAATAACAATCCCCATTTGAACTGTAAAAATATCTCCGAAGTGCGTTAACGCCACGCCGAACGTTGGTTCTAGACTCGGTATTGCTCCCACCACAGCTTTCGGAGTATCAATTAATCCTGTTGCAACTCCTAAGATCGCTGTAAGAATCATACCGTAGAATACTGCACCATTAACTTTCTTAATCATGAAGATGATCGTAGTAACAACCCCGAAGATTGCTAGTAACGTTGTGCCCTTTGTTAAGTCCCCCAACCCAACAAGAACCGCATCATTTTTCACGATAATTCCGGCATTTTGGAATCCAAGGAAAGCAATGAACAATCCAATACCTGCTGCTACTGCAAACTTTAACTCCGATGGAATTGCATTAATGATTTTTTCACGAATACCTGAAGCAGTAAGAATAATAAAGATAATACCTGACATTAATGTTCCGGCAATGGCCGTTTGCCACGGAATACCCATCGTTAACACTGCTGTATAAGCAAAGAACGCGTTAATTCCCATACCTGGCGCTAAAGCAATTGGATACTTCGCGAAAATACCCATAATTAACGAACCGATCGCTGCCGCTAATGCCGTAGCAACGAATACTGCACCTGGATCCATCCCTGTACCTGCTGGTAACCCTTTAACATTTCCAAGCGACAGCGTAGCAGGATTGACAAATAGTACGTAAGCCATAGATAGAAATGTCGTTAACCCTGCTATGAACTCAGTCTTATAATTCGTACCGAGCTCATCAAACTGAAAATAGCGTTTCATCCTATGTTTCCCCCGTTATATGATTACTCGCCGTATTTCACCCTAGCCCTCTTTTATCCCGAGAAATAAAAAAGGCTCCCATTGCATATATACATGGAAGCGTTCTATAAACAAAGACAAGTTTCCCCTCATCTTTATACAAACGCCTCGTAGTCAAGCCATTTACGGTAGCTAGGTAGAAACTTTCGGGCCATATCCCCGATATTATACGACGGCTATAATATTCACTTTTCGTTTGAATTACATAATCATATTAACTCGACGAAGTAGTTTTGTCAATTTAAAAACGAACATTTTCATAAACTTTTATATTTTCGTTCGTATTAATGCCAAAATAAAAAAGATCCATCTATGCATAAGCAATAGATGGACCTTTTTATAAATACTATTCCCACTCAATAGTTGCTGGTGGCTTACTCGTTACATCATACACGATACGGTTAACGTGTTTTACTTCGTTTACGATACGTACAGAGATTTTCTCTAATACGTCCCAAGGGATACGTGCCCAGTCAGCTGTCATACCGTCGATAGATGTTACTGCACGGATACCTACTGTGTAATCGTAAGTACGCTCGTCACCCATAACACCTACGCTACGCATACCAGGAAGTGCAGTGAAGTATTGCCAGATTTCACGGTCTAAGCCCGCTTTAATAATTTCTTCACGTAAAATCGCATCAGATTCACGAACGATTTCTAATTTCTCTTCTGTAATTTCACCTAATACACGAATACCAAGACCCGGTCCTGGGAATGGTTGACGCCATACGATTTCATCAGGAATTCCTAGTTCAGATCCTAATACACGTACTTCGTCTTTAAATAACGTGTTTAAAGGCTCAATTAATTTGAACTGCATGTCTTCTGGAAGTCCACCAACGTTGTGGTGAGATTTAATTGTTTGTGCAGTTGCTGTACCACTTTCAACGATGTCTGTGTAAAGTGTACCTTGTGCTAAAAAGTCCATACCTTGTAATTTAGACGCTTCATCATCAAATACGTAAATGAATTCGTTACCGATGATTTTACGTTTTTGTTCTGGATCTTCTACACCTTTTAACTTGTTCATGAAGCGTTCTTTTGCATCCACTTTAATAACGTTCATGTGGAAGCCTTCGCTAAATGTTTTCATAACGCCTTCTGCTTCGCCTTTACGCAGTAAGCCGTGGTCAACGAAAATACAAGTTAATTGATCGCCGATTGCTTTATGAATTAATACTGCTACAACAGAAGAGTCTACACCGCCACTAAGTGCGCATAGTACTTTTTTGTCTCCAACAGTTTCACGAATTTTTTCTAATTCTACTTCGATAAAGTTCTCCATGTTCCATCCTTCAGAACAACCACATACGCCGAATACGAAGTTTTTAATTAAATCGTTACCGTGCTCAGAGTGACGTACTTCTGGGTGGAATTGTACACCGTATAAGTTTTTCGCTTCATTGCTCATACCAGCAATTGGGCAAGACTCACTTGTTGCGTCTACTACGAATCCTTCAGGTAAACCAGTTACTAAGTCACCATGGCTCATCCATACAACTTGCTCTTCTGGAAGGTTCGCATATAATTTTGATTCGTTCTCTACTTTAAGAACAGCCTTTCCGTACTCACGGTGATTTGCACGCTCTACTTTACCACCGAAGTGTTGCGTCATAAGCTGCATACCGTAACAAATACCGAAGATTGGTAAACCTAGTTCAAAGATTTTTTCATCACAATGTAATGCACCTTCACCGTATACGCTATTTGGTCCACCAGAGAAAATAATCCCTTTTGGATTCATTGCTTTAATTTCTTCTGCAGTAATTGTATGTGGATGAAGTTCACTGTATACACCGAACTCACGAATTCGACGTGCTATTAACTGATTGTATTGACTTCCAAAATCTAAAACGATAATTGTATCGTGTTGTTTCTTCAAAATAATCACCCCAACGTTAGTTCTCGTATATAAATATTTTCACCAATTTGGCGAAAAGCATTACCAATATAATAAAAAAAGCCAGTCCTCCGCCTCTAGTCTCATAACAAAGAAAAGGCAGGGGTCTGGCTTTATAAAGAAAGATAGTCTCCGCTCTTTATAAATATAAGACACACTGCCTTCATAGTCAGGTTGTTTGCGGTAACCCGGTAGAGACTCTCAAACCATATCATTGAGGATATATGAAGGATCGTTTTATATTATCTTCCTAGATTCTAACAATGAAATATCAATATGGTCAAGAGAGAAAGCGACAAAATTCTACAGAAATTCATTTCCTTTTCTAAAAAACATAAAAAAACATCCATTTCTATATAGAAATGGATGTTTTTTAGGGCAAACGGAATTACATCATTCCGCCCATACCGCCCATGCCCATGCCGCCCATGTCAGGCATTGCTGGTGCATTTGGTTCTGGCTTGTCAGCTACTACAGCTTCAGTTGTTAAGAACATAGCTGCAACAGATGCTGCGTTTTGAAGTGCAGAACGAGTTACTTTAGCTGGATCTACGATACCAGACTCAAGCATGTTAACCCATTCGCCAGTAGCTGCGTTGAAACCAACGCCTACTTTTTCGCCTTTTAGACGCTCTACAACTACAGATCCTTCTAGACCAGCGTTGATTGCGATTTGACGAACTGGCTCTTCTAGTGCGCGAAGTACGATGTTGATACCTGTTGCTTCGTCGCCTTCAGCTACGATAGAAGCTACTTTTGTGTATACGTTCATAAGTGAAGTACCACCACCTGCAACGATACCTTCTTCTACTGCTGCACGAGTTGAGTTAAGTGCATCTTCAATGCGAAGTTTGCGTTCTTTCAACTCAGTTTCAGTTGCTGCACCTACTTTAATTACCGCTACGCCACCTGCAAGTTTTGCAAGACGCTCTTGTAATTTTTCACGATCGAATTCAGAAGTTGTTTCTTCTAATTGCGCACGGATTTGACCGATGCGAGCTTCGATTTGTTCTGTGCTTCCTACACCTTCAACTACAGTTGTGTTTTCTTTCGTTACAACAACTTTACCAGCGCGTCCTAAAGATTCAACTGTAGCAGATTTTAAGTCACGGCCTAATTCTTCAGTGATTACTTCGCCACCAGTTAAGATCGCGATATCTTCTAGCATTGCTTTACGACGGTCACCAAATCCAGGAGCTTTAACAGCTACTACATTGAATGTACCACGAAGTTTGTTCACTACTAATGTAGCTAACGCTTCGCCTTCTACATCTTCAGCAATGATAAGAAGTGGTTTACCTTGTTGTACCACTTGCTCTAATACTGGTAAGATTTCTTGAATGTTAGAAATCTTTTTATCAGTGATTAAGATGTATGGGTTATCAAGAACTGCTTCCATTTTGTCAGAATCAGTAATCATGTAAGGAGATGCATATCCACGATCAAATTGCATACCTTCTACTACGTCTAATTCTGTTGTGAAGCCTTTAGATTCTTCTAAAGTAATAACGCCGTCGTTACCAACGCGCTCCATTGCTTCAGCGATTAATTGACCTACTTCTTCGTCAGCAGCAGAAATAGCAGCTACTTGTGCGATAGAAGATTTACCTTCGATTGGTTTAGAAATCGTTTTTAATTCTTCAATTGCAGCAGTAACAGCTTTTTCGATACCTTTACGAAGACCCATTGGGTTCGCACCAGCTGTTACGTTTTTAAGACCTTCACGAATCATAGCTTGCGCTAATACAGTTGCAGTTGTTGTTCCGTCACCAGCTACGTCATTTGTTTTGCTAGCAACTTCTGCTACTAATTTCGCACCCATGTTTTCGAATGCATCTTCTAATTCGATTTCTTTTGCGATTGTTACACCATCATTTGTAATAAGTGGTGAACCAAATTTTTTCTCAAGTACAACGTTACGACCTTTTGGTCCAAGCGTTACTTTTACTGCATTTGCAAGAGTGTCGACACCGCGAAGCATCGAACGACGTGCTTCTTCACTAAATTTAATATCTTTTGCCATAATAATTGACCCCCTTGGATTTTTTAAGATTTATATAATTAACCGATAACTGCTAAAATGTCACTTTCACGTAAAATCAAGTAGTCTGTACCTTCATATTTCACTTCAGTACCTGCATATTTTGAGAAGATGATAAGATCACCTGCTGCTACCTCTAAAGCAACACGCTCACCATTCTCAAGCACTCGACCAGTACCTACTGCAACAACTTTACCCTCTTGTGGTTTTTCTTTTGCAGTATCTGGTAATACGATACCACTTGCTGTTTTTTCTTCTGCTTGAACAAGCTCAATTACAACGCGATCACCTAATGGCTTTAGCATGAACAATAACCTCCTCATTTTGTTATGTAAATTTCTTTTATTAGCACTCAAGTCACCCGAGTGCTAACACACTTATAATAATAAATAATCTCAATTTCTTTTGCAAGTAAAAAAATCATAATTTTTTCGCAAATCACTATATAAACTTTCTATATAGAATACTGCCTTTACTATATGAATCGTTGTTTCCACTGCTCGTATGTTACAATATGAAAGGACACCCTAAGTTGTTTTCGCTACACACACAACTTTCTCCTGTCTTCTATTATAATTTCAAATAAGGATTTACGAAAAAAACATAATTCAAGTGAGGTTTATATCGTAGGTAGCATATTTACATGTTATCCTAACTTATCTCATACACTATAGTTAGAAAGGATGGTTAAACCATTTGAAGAAACAATACTGGTGGATTATCGTTACATACATTTTAATGCAGTTATCCGGCGTTGTTGGATTACCACTTCTCCTAAAAACAGGACTCTACGATAATAGAGGATTTACCATTGAGGAAAAAGGACAAATCATAACGGGACACTGGGCAATTATTAGCTTCTTTGTTGCATTATGTATCGTACTTTGGTTACTTAGAACAGATATTCGTGACAGGCATTTAGATCCAAAGCGCTCTTCTGCTCCAGCTACTATTGGATGGATTTTCATCGGGTTCTTCTTAGCTTTCTTTTCACAAATAGTTGCCGGTATGATCGAGATGCAGCTGCTAGGAATTAAACAAGGTTCAGAAAATACAATGAAACTGATGGAGATTGCAAGAACGACCCCTTGGTTCCTTATTGTTGTATCTATAATTGGACCTATCTTAGAAGAAATCGTATTTAGAAAAATTTTATTTGGTGCACTTTATAAGAAGTTTAACTTCTTTATCGCAGCTATCATTAGTTCGCTTGTATTTGCAGCAATTCATTTTGATTTTACTCATTTATTGGTATACACTGCTATGGGGCTCGTATTCGCCTTCTTATATGTGAAGACGAAACGGATTATCGTTCCGATTGCAGCTCATGTTGCGATGAATACATTGGTCGCTATTGGGCAAATTTTTATGAGCAATGAACAAATTCAAGAAATGATTAAAGAAGCTGAAAAAATGCAAGGCTTTATCGGAGGATTTTTTGTATGAGAAACTCACCATTGTTCATGGCTGCACTATACTTCCTTCTTGGATGTATCTTTACACGCTTCGCCATTACGAACGTGACAGATACAATCTGGAATATGTGGACAATACTATTTGCAGTTATGGCAACAATTGATTTTAATTTGGCACTTCGCCTTATATTAATTAAATTCACAAAGAAGAAACAATAATAAAACGCAGAGGTCGCTTCCTCTGCGTTTTATTGTGGATAGTTTTTCAAAAAGTAAACTAATGTTTGTAACTCTACAGCTAAGTCAATATGATGAATTCTAATATTCTCTGATACGTTTAATCGCGCTGGTGTGAAATTCAAAATACCATGCACGCTCGTTTCAGCTAATCTATCTGCTACAGCTTGTGCTACTGTAGCCGGTACTGTTAATATTGCCACTTGTATATCATTTGATAATCTCTCTTCTAATTCATCTAAATGATATACAGGAATGCCCCCGATTTCTGTTCCAACTTTCTCTTCACTAACATCAAATGCCATTTCAATTTTTGTATTATTGTTTTTCGTGAAATTATAATGTAAGAAAGCGGTCCCTAAATTACCTACTCCAATAAGTGCTACACGTGTTATATCATCTTGATCAAGTGTTTCGCGGAAAAATGATAATAAATAATTTACGTTATATCCATATCCCTTTTTCCCTAACGCTCCAAAATACGAAAAATCTCTTCGTATTGTTGCGGAATCTACTTTTACTGCCTCACTCAATTCGGCCGATGAAACACGCTGCTTACCAGAAAGAGATAAGTTTTGGATAAATCGATAGTATAGAGGCAATCTTTTAGCAGTGGCTTGTGGAATCTTTTGCTGATCCATATGACCTCTCCTCTCTTCCTATCTTTATTCATATACTTTAACCAAATACAGAAGTTTAGCACTCATTAAATTCCTTGTATAATAAAGAGAAGAAGTATTCTCTCTTTATTTTAAACTATACACTATTTTTAGTATGATTGAGAAATATAAACATGGCAAAGTTAAGAAATTATTTGAGGTGAAAACATTGATTTTATTACAAGTAAACGCGCTTTCGAAATTATACGGTGCAGAAACGATTCTTGCAAACATAAAATTGGAAGTACAAACAAAAGATCGTATCGCATTAGTTGGAAGGAATGGAGCAGGCAAATCTACATTATTAAAAATTATCGCTGGTGAATTATCTCATGATGGTGGCGAAATTATAAAACCGAAAGATGTCTCAATCGGATATTTAGCTCAAAATACTGGACTAGAAACGTCTTTAACAATTTGGGATGAAATGCTAACCGTCTTTACCCACTTACAGCAAATGGAGACAAAACTTCGAAGGCTTGAGCAAGAAATGGGAAAAGAAGAAAACTTTTCAAACGAAGCTACATATGAAAGATTGTTAGCTGATTATGACCAATTGCAACTCAATTATAAAGATCAAGGTGGATATCAATATGAAGCGGATATTCGCTCCATTTTAAGCGGCCTTGGCTTCCCAGTTGAAACGCACCAGACGACGATCTCTACTTTAAGCGGCGGACAAAAAACAAGATTAGCTCTCGGGAAATTATTATTAACAAAACCAGACTTACTTATTTTGGATGAGCCTACAAACCATTTAGACATCGAAACATTAACGTGGCTTGAGCAATATTTACAAGGTTATCCTGGCGCAATATTAATCGTTTCACATGACCGTTATTTCTTAGACAAACTCGTTACACAAGTATATGAAATTTCGAATAAAGAAAGCAGACGATTTGTTGGTAACTACAGTAAATATTTAGACTTAAAATCAGCATTATATGAGCAAGAAATGAAACGTTACGAAAAACAACAAGATGAAATCGCAAAACTTGAGGACTTCGTTCAAAAGAATATAGCTCGCGCTTCTACAACGAAACGTGCTCAAAGTCGTCGTAAACAACTAGACAGAATGGAATTATTAACGAGACCATTAGGGGATTCTAAGTCAGCATCATTCCACTTCGATATTGAAAAGCAAAGTGGAAATGATGTTTTACAAGTAAATGATGCAACCATCGGCTATGATGAGAACCCTATAATTGAACATGTAACTATGCGCTTAACTCGCGGAGATAGTGTTGCTTTAGTTGGTCCAAACGGAATTGGGAAATCCACATTGTTAAAGTCTATTGTGAATAAGTTACCACTATTAAATGGTGATGTTTCTTTCGGATCAAATGTATCTGTTGGTTATTATGATCAAGAACAAGCAAACTTAACATCTTCTAAACGGGTTTTAAATGAATTATGGGATGAATATCCACTGCAACCTGAAAAAGAAATCCGTACTATACTCGGGAATTTTTTATTCACAGGAGATGATGTACTGAAACCAGTATCTTCTCTTAGTGGTGGACAAAAAGCTCGATTAGCTCTTGCAAAACTTATGATGCAAAAGTCGAATTTGTTAATTCTAGATGAGCCTACGAACCACCTTGATTTAAATAGTAAAGAGATTTTGGAGAATGCTTTAATTGATTACCCAGGGACTCTTCTATTCGTCTCACATGACCGCTACTTTATTAACCGTGTAACAACGACTGTGGTTGAGTTATCAACAGAAGGTGCACAGGAATATTTAGGGGATTACGATTACTACGTTGAAAAGAAAAATGAAATGATTGAACGTGCAGAACTTGAACAGCAAGAAAGTGACATCCCTGTTCAAAAAGTGGTTGCACAAGAGAAATTAAATTATTTAGAAGAAAAAGAGCGTAAAAAACTAGAGCGTCAACGCACTAGAAAAATTGAAGAGCTAGAACAAAGTATATTAGAATTAGAAGAAGAAATTGCTACGCTAGAAGATCAACTTTGCTTACCAGAAATATATGCAGATTATGAAAAAGCTAGTGAAATTACAACTAAAAAGCAAACGCTACAAGAACAACTTGAAACTTGTATGGCAGAATGGGAAGAGCTGCATGTATAAGCATATTTAAATAAGGAAGATGTCTCATAAGTCAGGATTTTTGACTATGCGACATCTTTTTTTCTTTTAATACAGAAACAATTTTTGAGTATATCAATCGTAACTTAGAATATACCAACGATTTTTCAAATATATCTATTGTAACCCTATATATATTAACAATTCGACACAAAATATCGATTTAACGACAAAAATTGACAATATTAGCATCTTCTATAATAGGGGGATGTTTCAAAATGTTTTTCGGAGATATCTTCTTACTTTTTATTTCCCGAAAAAGAACAAATTTAAAGGTCTGACATCATCCTATTTACCCACAATTTTATACACATATCCACCTTTATAAAATAAACCTTAAAATAACTTTTCCACATTATCCACAATCAACAAAAAAGTTATCAACATTTTATATACACAATAAAACCCACATTATCAACAGACAATATGGGTTTTATCCACAACCTGTGGTTAATTATGTGCATAACTATGCTTCAATATCTAATCCTGGATTTGCATTTAAGGCTAATGTTGCACGCTTACCTTGTTCATAAGCAATTGTCCCTGCCGCTGCAATCATCGCTGCATTATCTGTGCATAAAGATAGCGGCGGAATAATTAATTCAATGTTTTCTTTTTGTGCAAATTCCTCTTCTAATCGCGCACGAAGTCCTTTATTAGCAGCTACTCCACCAGCAAGAAGTAATTGCTTTACATTATAAGCTTCTGCTGCACGAGCTGCTTTCGTTACAAGTACATCTATTACACTTTCTTGGAAACTTGCCGCTAAATCTTCTGGCGCAATTTCTATACCGCGCTGTTTTGCGTTATGCACAGTGTTGATAACTGCTGATTTCAATCCACTAAAGCTAAAATCATATGAATCCGGTTCTAGCCATGCACGAGGCAAATCAATTGTCGGTTCTCCTTCATGTGCAAGGCGATCAATATGAGGACCACCTGGATATGGCATAGATAACGTACGAGCTACTTTATCATATGCTTCTCCAGCTGCATCGTCTCGTGTTTCACCAATTACTTCGAATGAACCATGTTCTTTCATATAAACAAGTTCTGTATGCCCACCAGATACAACAAGTGATAATAACGGGAATTGAACTTCTTTTACTAAACGGTTCGCATAAATATGACCAGCAATATGATGAACACCGACTAACGGAATATCATGTGCAAACGCTACTGCCTTCGCTGCATTTACTCCAATTAGAAGTGCTCCTACTAAACCAGGACCTTCTGTTACAGCAATTGCATCAATATCATCAAATGTGATGTTTGCTTCCTTTAAAGCTTCTTCTAACACAACTGTAATTTCTTCTACATGATGACGGGATGCAATCTCTGGTACAACGCCGCCAAAACGTTTATGACTTTCAATTTGTGATGCAACGACATTCGCAATAATTTCCGTTCCATTTTTAACAACTGCTACTGCTGTTTCATCACAACTTGTTTCAATACCAAGTATAATCGTATTTTTTTCCATTATATATTCACCCACATTACGAGACCATCTTCCTGATTGTCTGCATAGTATCGTTTACGAATCCCACCATTTTGAAATCCGTATTTTCTGTATAACTGCTTTGCTACTTCATTTGATACACGTACTTCAAGTGTCATTGTTTTTACCCCTAGTTCTTTCGCTTCAGAAATAACTGCTTTCAATAGGGCATCTCCTAACTTTTGACCTCGGTATTCTGGCAAAATAGCTATATTTGTTATATGTGATTCATCAATAATTATCCACAATCCACAATACCCGACTACACGACCATCTTTTTCTAACACAATATAATGTGCATGTTCATTCATCGTTAATTCACGGTGAAAGGCATCTGCAGTCCAAGGAGTTGAAAAAGACGCTTCTTCAATAGCTACAATTTGAGCAATATCATCAAGCTCCATCTTTCTAAATATCATATCCATCTTCTGCAAGCTCCTACTTGTTTTGACTTTCTAACCACTTTGTTTCAGCTTCAGCTAAACGAAGATAGCTTGGAACAAACGTATGCACATCTTGTTCTTCTTTTTGTAATCCTAAGAATGCTAGCTCACTTGGTCTTGGGTTATTTTTAGTAAATGGAGCGAATACAGCTTGATCACCTAAATGTTCTATAATTGTTTCTTTATGCAATTTAACATCGTTACCGATAAATAAAACAGGCTGTCCTTTATCTTTTAACATTTGCAACCAGTCCACAATAAGAATAATTCGGTCTTCTTCTATTGAAGTTAACTGCTCTCCTTTATATGTATATAACCCAGTATAAATTTGCCCACGTCTTCCATCAAATAAAGGACAAATTAACCCGTTAAAGTTAGCACCGTTTGCAGCTACTACCTCTAAACTTGATACACCTACAATTGGTATTTGAAGTGACCAAGCTAATGTTTTCGCCGCTGTCACGCCTATGCGAACACCTGTATAGGATCCAGGTCCAGCAGCTACAACGATTTTAGTTAATTCCTTCGGTTTTACGCCACACTCTTTTAACAGTTTCTCTACAGCTGGCATAAGACGTACAGAATGGTTTTTTGTTAAATTTGTAATGATTTCCCCAATTACGTTTCCTTCCTCAATAAGGGATACACTCATTACGTAATTTGAAGTATCAATTGCTAGTACTTTCATCTTGTAATAGCTCCTCACATAATCTAATATAGCGATCTCCAATTGGCTCGAGTATAATTTTTCTTGTGTCATCTCCAGCATGGAATAAACTAATTTGTAACTTTTCATTTGGTAAATATGCCTCTATTAAATGAGCCCATTCTACTACCGTAATTCCTTCACCGTAGAAATATTCATCAAAGCCTAAGTCCTCTTCACTTTCTGCTAAGCGATACACGTCCATATGATATAGCGGTAACCTACCTTTATATTCTTTAATGATATTAAAGGTAGGACTATTTACAACTCTTTTCACTCCAAGACCTTTTGCTAGTCCCTTTGTAAAAGTCGTCTTACCAGCTCCAAGATCTCCTTCTAAAATAATTACATCTTGTGCCTCTACGAGCTCACCTAGTTTTTCTGATAACCTTTGTGTTTCCTCAGAAGATTTTGTTGTTACTTCATATTTACTCACAGACTTCACCTACTTTACTCACAATGTTCTCTGCTCTTTATTATACAGGTTTTGAATATATAAAAAAGTCCTTAGGAGTTGTCCTAAGGATAGTTTGACTGTCTTTATTAGTTTTTTGTTAAAACAAATAAAAAAATACGAAACAACTTGTTTCGTTCTTTTCTTTATATG
>NZ_JBNLYE010000088.1:0-15594 GCF_050172095.1 Bacillus sp. GMs2/2 | reverse complement strand
GCGAAAGAAAAAATAAAGAATATATTTCCTTATGCGAAAAGATATGAATTTTATGGTGCATCAGAGTTAAGTTTTGTAACAGCACTAGTCGATGCAGAAAGCGAAAGAAGGCCAAATTCAGTAGGAAAACCTTGTCATAATGTGCAAGTTCTAATATGTAATGAAGCAGGCGAAGAAGTACAAAAAGGCGAGATAGGAACTGTTTATGTGAACAGTGATCAGTTTTTTATGGGATACATAATAGATGGGGGTTTAACACAGGAGTTGAATGCAGAAGGCTGGATGACAGTGCGAGATGTAGGCTATGAAGATGAAGAAGGCTTTATATATATTGTTGGTAGAGAGAAGAATATGATTTTATTTGGAGGAATCAATATTTATCCAGAAGAAATAGAAAGTGTATTACATGAACACCCAGCTGTTGATGAAATAGTTGTAATTGGTGTGAAAGATAGTTACTGGGGTGAAAAGCCCGTCGCGATCGTAAAAGGAAGTGCTACGAAACAACAATTAAAGAGTTTTTGCTTACAACGATTATCCTCGTTTAAAATACCGAAAGAATGGCATTTTGTAGATAGAATACCTTATACAAATAGTGGGAAAATCGCTCGTATGGAAGCAAAAAGTATGATTGAAAACAGGGAGAAAATATATGAATAGAGCAGTTATTGTAGAGGCGAAAAGAACACCTATCGGTAAGAAGAATGGGATGTTAAAAGAGTATGAAGTCCAGCAATTAGCAACGCCGCTTCTTACGTTTTTAAGTAGAGGAATTGAGAGAGAGATAGACGATGTTATATTAGGTAATGTTGTTGGGCCAGGAGGGAATGTTGCGAGACTATCTGCTTTAGCGGCAGGACTTGGCTATCATATTCCTGGTGTAACGATTGATCGGCAATGTGGTGCTGGTTTAGAAGCAATTCGAACTGCGTGTCATCTCATTCAAGGCGGGGCAGGTAAGTGCTATATCGCCGGAGGAGTAGAGAGTACAAGTACGTCACCTTTTCAAAAAAGAGCAAGATTTTCACCTGAAACAATTGGTGATCCTGACATGGGAGTAGCGGCTGAATATGTTGCGGAGCGTTATAACATAACGAGAGAAATGCAAGACGAGTACGCTTGTCTTAGTTATAAGCGGACACTGCAAGCGTTAGAAAAAGGGTATATACATGATGAAATATTTTCTTTTAATGGATTATTAGATGAGTCTATAAAGCCAGAAATGAATTTTGAACGAATCATTAAAAGAACAAAACCCGCATTTTTACAAAATGGAACAGTGACGGCAGGTAATTCATGTGGTGTAAATGATGGGGCATGTGCTGTTCTTGTAATGGAAGAGGGACAAGCCCTAAAGTTAGGTTATAAACCTGTCCTTCGTTTCGTTCGTAGTGCTGTAGTGGGAGTGAATCCAAATCTTCCAGGAACTGGTCCGATATTTGCGGTGAACAAATTATTAAATGAAATGAATTTAATAATAGAGGACATCGATTATTTTGAAATAAATGAAGCATTCGCTTCAAAAGTTGTTGCTTGTGCAAAAGAGTTACAAATTCCGTATGAAAAATTAAATGTAAATGGTGGGGCAATTGCACTCGGCCATCCGTACGGTGCATCTGGGGCTATGCTTGTAACACGTTTATTTTATCAGGCGCAAAGAGGGCATATGAAATATGGAATTGCAACGTTAGGAATTGGGGGTGGGATAGGACTGGCGCTAATATTTGAGAAAATAGAAGATTAGAATATTTGAAATGTAGGGCAGGCTTATTCGTTTGCATCTAGCTTATTTCAAACTACCTTACCAAATGTAGAGCATAATATGAAGTTTAAATGTTTTATTGTTTAAAATTGATATGAAACCGTGATGCAAAATTCACCTTGATGTAGACCAAATCCAGTTGTTATTTGGATACTAGTAAAATTTTTCATAGTAAAATTACTGACACTTCCAGGTTGAATTATGATTGAGTTTAAGACATTTGTATCTTGAAAGAAAGTAACACCTATTTCTTGAACACCGGTCTCGTATTTGATATATCCAGTTGAAGAAATATGATTTAACAAATTGTTAGTATATATAGTCTGTATTCCCATCTCTCCACCTGTGATAGACCAAGGAATGCAAATTTTATCTTTTATTATTGCTGATGGAGTGCAACAAATAACTTTATTCATGGTATATCCCAGCCTTTCATATAAAGGTATATTTAAATATATGTTGTTGTTTATGAGTATGCTTGTATGTTGTTGCTATATAGGATTATGTCCTTAATTTTAGAAGCTGTATTTGCTAATAAGGAGCATACAAATGGAGAATAAATACTTCTCTTCGTCATTGGAGGAGAAAAAGTTTGGAGAAGATAAAGGACTTAAGGTATTAGAGAAGATATGTGATGAGAAAATGAAGAAAGGGAAGGATAGTGCACCGGATAAATCGATTTGTATGATTAGTTATATTGTATATTCGCTCCTAAAACATATATATAATGTCCTAGGAGTAAATTTAAAATTTGTTTTAGAATTTGATTTTTAATGAATTCACTCTAGTTTTCTACTTTTTGAGGAACATAAGCATTGCTACCAGGTTTTGTTTTTATTTCATTCCAAGCAGCGATAGCATCAGCTTTTGATCTGCCTTTGTTATTTGGATCTTCGAAAAAGTCCCGAGTAAAGCGATTGTATTCAAATTGCGCGCTGATCGTTGTTTTATAAGTAGGATCTTTTTTTCGTTCATTTTCTTCATACCAAAATGTTATCGCGTCTTCATATGTTTTTCCAACATTCTCTTTAAAAAACTTTTGAAGAGCTACTGTAAAGCGGAAGTTTGTTCCGATTTTTTCTTTGAAAAAAGCACGAACATCTTCGCTACAGCGGTGATTTTTAGTAATAATCGTTTGAAGAGAAAGGTCTTTATAAGAGAGGGGAGCTTTGCTCATTTTTTGCACAGAGCTGTTTTTTAAGACTTTCCCCGTAGTTAAATAATGTGAGATACGCTCGGTTATTTCGGTCTTAGAGCCACTAGCTGGCAAACCATGCTCGCGACAAAATGTTTGCAGTTCTGCTTTTAACCAATAATAGTTTTGAAAATCTTCAAGTGATATAGATTTTGTTAAAGGTGGACGCATGAATATAACAACTTCTTTCTTCCATAATTTTCTTTAATTATAAAACGTATGTTCTCTTTGTGGAAGGATTAATTTGTAAATATAACAGGAAGAGGAGATTACATATGGAAAATGTAATGCAAGTTCGTGTTACGGGAATTTTAATTGAAGATGAAAAAGTATTGCTAGTAAAGCAAAAAGTGGCTAATCGCGATTGGTCTTTACCTGGAGGAAGGGTAGAGAATGGTGAAACGTTAGAAGAAGCGATGATTCGAGAAATGAGAGAAGAAACGGGATTAGAAGTTAAAATTAAGAAGCTACTCTATGTTTGTGATAAACCAGATGCTAGTCCATCTTTGTTACATATTACGTTTCTGCTTGAAAGGATTGAAGGTGAAATTACACTACCTTCTAACGAGTTCGATCATAATCCGATTCATGATGTGCAAATGGTACCGATTAACGAATTAAGTTATTATGGTTTTTCGGAAACTTTTATCAATCTTATAAGTGGCAGTTTTGCAAATGCAGGAAGTTATCAAGGGTTGAAACAACATATAGGCCTGTAAATATAGTTGAAGGATAGCCGTTAGCTATCCTTCATAAACATGTTTTACACTGCTGACTGTAAAGAAGAGACAAGCTGATTTAAAAACTCGTCCCCGTTCATCACCGCTTTTCCGCCGCCGCGTGCACTCTTTTTATTTCCGCCACCTTTTCCTTCAATTGCAGGAAGAGCATCTTTTAAAAGAGCATTCATATCGAGCGTTACTGTTTTTCCGCAAGCGAGAATACATTGTAGTTTGTCATCATTTTCGATGACGAAATACGTAATTGCATGCTCTTGTTGTTCTGTAATGATAGCTGATAGTTTTGCAATTTCTTGCATAGAACGATCTGTAAATGCTTTAGAAATAAGTAACCCAGCATGTATTTCGGTGGGCTGTTGCAGTAATTCATTTGCCTCTGCAAATAATAATTTTTCATTCATTGTTTGTATTGTTTTTTCGTTTTCCTTTTGAGAGGTAAGAAGCTGTGCTACTTTTGCTGGGATATCAGTTTCGCTACTGTTTAATTGTTTGGAAACATCTTTCATAATTTGTTGCTGTTGCCCCATTAATTTAAGTGTACGCCAACCAGCGATAAAGGTTAAGCGTATACCACCTTTATTGCGCTCCCATCCTAGTACTTGAATAGGACCAACTTCACCAGTGCATTTCGGATGGGTTCCACCACAGCCATTGTAGTCGTAATTTTCGATAATAACAACACGTATATTCTCTGTCATAGTTGGTTCTTTACGAAGAGGTAATGTTTTTGCTTCTTCTAAGTTCATCCACTCTATACGGATTGGGTGGTTTTCAAAAACGATTTTATTGGCAATTTGTACTGCCTTTTCAACCGTTTCTGCATGCAGATTTTCTGTTTCTAAATCAATTGTTATCGTTTCTTTTCCAAGATGGAATCCAATCGTAGGTATGTTGAAATAGTCCCAAAAAGCAGCAGATAAAATGTGCTGAGCTGCATGTTGCTGCATATGATCAAACCGGCGCTCCCAATTGATTTTACCTTCTACGTCTTTTGTGTGTAATTGTTCTGCAATGAAGTGGCGGATTTCTTCGTCGACTTCTTCAACATCAAGTACAGCAATACCATTTAAAGTTCCAGTGTCATGTGGTTGTCCGCCACCAGTCGGATAAAATGCGGTTTCGTTTAAAACAACGTATAAGTTACCGTCTTTATCATAATCTTGCTTTATAATTTTAGTAGTAAATTCTTGCTTATAAGCGTCAGTGTAATATAATTTGTGCTCCAATTTTCTTTCTCCTCTCGCATTAACTAGTTTCATTGTAAAGCAATTGAAATTAGTTTCCTAATATTTCAGAAGAAAGAAACTATTTTTAGAATTTTCTTGCTATAATAAGAAGAAAATGCGGGGGTGGAATAAATATGTTATATGAAAATGGCGTAGATAAACTGCTTAGTTTAAGCAAAAATATTTCTGAATTGTATCGAGAATTAAATGAAATGACCCGGATTTTAACGGATTGTAATCGAGAAAGTGTGAAGTTTGATCGGTTATATGTAAAAGAGTTACTTTGGAAGAAAGAAGATGTAATAGAGAAATATGACCAGCTACTTGTACAACTTTGTATTAACGAATGCTTTGATCTAAAAAGTGTCATTACAGGCGAATATAAGTATACATATGAAGAAGTGGAGAACATCGTTTTACAATTTAATGAGAAATATAATGTTGCAATATTAATTAAAGATGTTTGTAAAGAATTACAGTTTACATATGGCATAGATATGGATATAACGAGAACAGCGCGGGTATCAACAGCGCAAGTATAAAAAGGGAAAAGAAAGCAGATCCTTTGCTTTCTTTTTTTATGTAAGAACAGGGAGAGTAGGTTTTTAAGATGAAGGGGAAGTTGCAAAATATTCATCCGTTAGGAATGACAATTATAATAGGGACTTTATTTGCGAGGTTCGCCACGTCAATGAGTATTCCTTTTTTAGCAATTTATTTAACGACTGTGAAAGGTGTATCAGCTGGAATGACAGGTGCTATTATCGGAACGAGTGCACTTGTTGGAGTGTTTGCTAGTTTTATCGGAGGGAATTTATCAGATCGATTCGGTCGAAATATGATTATAATATGGTCCATGATCGTTTGGGTCTTTGTATTCATTGGTTTTTCACTTGCAGATCATGTTTTAAGTTTCTTTTTATTAAATGCTTTGAATGGATTATGTAGGTCATTTTTTGAGCCAACATCAAGAGCGTTATTATCAGATTTAACGAAACCTGAGTATCGTTTACTCGTATATAATTTGCGTTACGGTGCAATCAATGTTGGAGTAGCGATTGGCCCACTTGTCGGGTTACAGATTGGAAGCGCAAAATCAACAATTCCATTTTTAGTAGCAGCTGGAGTATACATTTTATATACAGCTATATTAGCGTTCCAATTTAAGAAGTATCCGATTGAAAAAAAGAAAGTAAATACAGAAAAGCCTGTCACAATGTTAAAGGCAATTCGTATTTTGCGAAAGGATGTCGTATTTTTAGTTGCACTAGTTGGTATTATTTTGAGTAATTGTGGTTTTTCTCATTTAACGACAACAGTATCTCAATATTTTGCAAATGCACATATATTTCAGGATGGAGTGAAATTATTTTCATATATGCTAGCTTTAAATGCGATTGTTGTAGTCGTAATTCAATACCCTGTTATTCAAATTTGTAAAAAGTATACACCGTTAGTATCCATTATGGTGGGAACTTTATTTGTGAGCGGAGGATTATTTGGATTTGGAGTAGTAGAATCTCTGCTAGGTGCTGCCGTTTGTACAATTATTTTTACAATTGGAGAAGTCTTAATGTTTTCAATGACGGATGTATTTATTGATGATATTGCTGTTGCGCATCTAAAAGGAACATACTTCGGTGCGATGGGTTTTTCGGGAATTGGAGCAGTAATAGGTCCGTGGTTTGGAGGAGTACTTCTCGATTACTACGGGTACCAAAATGGGTTTGCAGTATTTTCAGCACTAGCTATATTTTCAACTGTGGCATTTCCTGTGCTTTTAGTTACAAAAGGTTTATCGAAAAAAAGATATGATAGAAATTCTAATATAGAGATGCATGCGAAATAACATAAGCCCCAGTAACCAACTGGGGCTTATGTTTGTATTATATTAACTCTTAATTTGAAAAAAGAACTTTCTTTTCATGTTTATCAGCAACTTCATTTTTGGAAATATGAATGGCCAAAAAACCATTCTCTAAGCAGGCTAGCATCTTCTTATAAATAACATTAGCGGGTAAAGGAATAGTTCGCTGCAAAGAAATGTTTTTATGAAGTATGCAAATGTTTAGGCCTGTCTCCATCTTTTTAATGACAACATTTTGTTCATTGGCATTTGGTACATCTGTTTCCAAAATGTATTCTTGTTCAGTTTCGCAAAGGTCAATATGAATTTGATTTGGGAAACTAAAGTTACTACAAGAGTCAGAACAAAACTGATCCATCCATTCTTCGAAACCATCAACATGAAAAAGACAATCCTTCTTTTTCTTGCCCATGTAAGACACCCTCCGTAAAATCTCAATTCATACTATGTTATGCATGAATGAAGTAGGGGTGAAGAATAAATGGAAAAATATAAACATTGTATGTGGTAAAGGCAGCTATTGTGAACCTTTTGTTTTACATATCATGATGTGCATGATGTTTTTGGCGTGAATGGTTACGGTTTTTTACTTTATGAGATCCGCTTAATGGTTCAGGTTGTCCCTTTTTTTCTTTTGCTTCACGATTGTTTTTGCTCATTGTATGTGACACCTCCTCTTTCTCTTTAGAATGAGAGAAGTTTGCAAATTTATACGAGAATGTTTTTAGAAAAAAAGGTAAAGATAATTGGGACTAACTATTATGGAAAGGGGATTATATAATGCCATATCATAAAGATAAACAGCAAGCTTTTCAAGCAGCGCAGCAAGGAGTTACACAAGCAGAACATGCATATAACAACATTGTGAAAAATGATCCAAACTACGGTCATGATTTAAAAGAGTTACGCCAAGAGGTTCAGGAGGCGTATGAACAGATTCAAAATGCGTTAGAAGTAGCTTCGGAAACACAACGCCCACAACTTGAGCAATACGAAAATAATCTCCAAAATATTATGCAACATGTAGATCAATTAGAAAAGTAAATGAGGTTGTTGTGTATTTGACAACCTCTTACTTTAATGAACATTATGCGAAAACAGAAAATTTTTCTATTCGTTTTTTCTTTATTATGCGCAGTACATATATTTCAAGTTGAAAAAGTGGAAGCGAAAATGTTGCTCAGAAAAGAGCTAGAACCAACTGGCTATGTAACGTGGGAAGTACCTAATAATGAAAAGATTATTGCCATTACATTTGATGATGGCCCAGATCCAACTTATACACCGCAAGTTTTACATTTATTACGTCAATATAAAGCAGAAGCAACATTTTTTATGATTGGATTTCGAGTGCAGCGCAATCCATATTTAGTGAAACAGGTGTTAAAAGAGGGACATGAAATTGGAAATCATACGATGAATCATTTGTATGCGAGTAATTCATCAGATGAAAAATTAGAAAATGATATTTTAGATGGAAAGAAATTTTTCGAAAAATGGGTGAAAGAACCTTTGCTATTCCGTCCTCCTGGCGGATATATTAACGATGCTGTATTTAAAACAGCGAAAGAAGCTGGTTATCAAACCGTTCTATGGTCGTGGCATCAAGACCCGCGTGATTGGGCAAATCCAGGGGTTGAATCTATCGTAAATCATGTAGTGAAAAATGCTAAAAGTGGCGATATCGTATTGTTACATGATGGAGGAAATGATCGTAGTCAAACAGTAGCAGCGCTAGCAAAAATTTTACCTGAACTGAAAAAGCAGGGCTATCGATTTGTAACGGTTTCGGAATTGTTACGTTATAAACATTAGAAAAAATCCCAAAAGGTGAATGGTCCTTTTGGGATTTTTCGTTACTGGTTCTTTTTGCGTTTCTTATTATTTTGTCGTTCTGCAGCAGTTAAGTTTTCATTTGCAAACTCTTCGTTATAACCAGCGCCTTGTCCTTGTGCAGATGCCGCATTCATTCCTGAAATAGTATGATTTGCTTTTCTTTTACCCATTTTATTTCACCTCTATAACTTTTTTTTATAAGTTGCATGATGAGCAGTTCATAGTATGTATGAACTGTAAAGAAAGCGCTAATAGAGCACTTTACTTTATGGTAATAGTATTCATAAGGAACATGAACACTATTCAAATTTAGAAACATAAAGAAAACTTATGATAATCTATAAGTTTCTTATTATTTACTTATTTAGAAAGTTGTAATAAGATATTATCGTAAGGTATTGAAAAGTTTGTCTACATTTTATATTCAGACAACTTAGTCATGTTTAACAGGGGGGAAACATAATGGTCAAACATAATCCATTTCAATCACGCGCAACTTTTGAAGTAGATGGAAAAACGTATCATTATTATGATTTGAAAGCGCTTGAAAACGCAGGGGTTGGCAACGTATCTCAATTACCATATTCCGTGAAAGTTTTACTTGAATCAGTACTTCGTCAAGTAGACGGACGTGTAATCACAGAAGAGCATGTTACAAATTTAGCGAAATGGGGAACGAAAGATGTGCAAGATATCGATGTTCCATTTAAACCATCTCGTGTAATTTTACAAGATTTCACTGGTGTACCAGCTGTTGTTGATTTGGCTTCGCTTCGTAAAGCAATGGCAGACATGGGTGGAGATCCTGATAAAATCAATCCAGAAATTACTGTAGATCTTGTAATTGATCACTCTGTACAGGTTGATAGAGCGGGTACGGCAGACGCGCTTGCATTCAACATGGACTTAGAGTTTAAACGTAATGAAGAACGTTATAAATTTTTAAGCTGGGCACAAAAATCATTTGATAACTATCGTGCAGTTCCACCAGCTACAGGTATTGTACACCAAGTAAACCTTGAATATTTAGCACCAGTTGTTCATGCTGTGAAAAATGCTGAAGGTGACTTAGTTGCATACCCAGATTCATTAGTTGGAACAGACTCACATACAACAATGATTAACGGTATCGGCGTTCTTGGATGGGGTGTTGGTGGTATTGAAGCAGAAGCAGGAATGCTTGGACAGCCTTCATACTTCCCAGTACCTGAAGTAATCGGTGTGAAATTAACAGGTACACTTCCAAGTGGTACTACAGCAACTGACGTTGCCTTAAAAGTAACGCAAGTATTACGTCAAAAAGGTGTAGTTGGTAAATTCGTTGAGTTCTTCGGTAATGGACTAAAGAGCATGCCTTTAGCTGACCGTGCAACAATTTCAAACATGGCACCAGAATACGGCGCAACTTGTGGATTCTTCCCAATCGATGATATTTCATTAGAATACTTACGTTTAACAGGTAGAGATGAAGAACAAATTCGCGTTGTTGAAGAATACTGTAAAGCGAACGGTTTATTCTATACAGCAGACAGTAAAGATCCAATCTATACTGATCTTGTAGAAATTGATTTAAATACAATCGAATCTAACCTTTCTGGACCGAAACGCCCACAAGATTTAATTCCACTTTCAGATATGAAAGATGCGTTCCACGAAGCTGTTGTAGCACCAGTTGGAACACAAGGACTTGGATTTAATGAGCAAGAGTTCGATAAAGAAGTGAAGGTTACATTAGAAGATAAAGAAGTAACGATGAAAACAGGTGCAATTGCAATCGCAGCAATTACAAGCTGTACAAACACATCAAACCCATACGTATTAATTGGAGCAGGTCTAGTTGCGAAGAAAGCAATTGAAAAAGGACTTGTAGTACCTGAGTATGTAAAAACATCATTAGCACCAGGATCTAAAGTTGTTACAGAGTACTTAGATAAGTCTGGTTTAACAACATATTTAGATCAATTAGGTTTCCAAACAGTTGGTTACGGTTGTACGACTTGTATCGGTAACTCTGGTCCATTAGCGCCAGAATTAGAAGAAGCAATCGCAGCAAACGACTTACTAGTAACATCTGTTTTATCTGGTAACCGTAACTTTGAAGGGCGTATTCACCCACTTGTAAAAGCAAACTACTTAGCATCACCACCACTAGTTGTGGCATATGCACTTGCAGGTACTGTTGATATTGACCTGAAAAATGATGAAATCGGTAAAGATGCAAATGGCAATGCTGTTTACTTCAACGATATTTGGCCATCAGCTAAAGAAATTGAAGATGTAGTTCAAAGTGTTGTTACATCTGAACTGTTCAAGAAAGAATATGCACAAGTATTTAACAGCAATGAGCGTTGGAATGAAATCCAAACTTCAAATGAAGCGTTATATACTTGGGATAATGATTCAACATACATTCAAAACCCACCATTCTTTGAAGGATTATCTAAAGAGCCAGGTGAAGTTGAAACATTATCAGGCCTACGCGTAGTTGGTAAATTTGGTGACTCTGTAACGACAGACCACATTTCACCAGCAGGTTCAATCGGTAAGCATACACCAGCTGGACGCTACTTATTAGAAAACGGCGTACAACCAGTTGACTTCAATTCTTACGGTTCTCGTCGTGGTAACCATGAAGTTATGATGCGTGGTACATTCGCGAACATCCGTATTAAAAACCAAATCGCACCAGGAACAGAAGGCGGATATACAACATATTGGCCAACAGGTGAAGTAACGTCTATCTATGATGCTGCTATGAAATATAAAGAAGATGGCACAGGCCTTCTAGTTGTTGCTGGTAAAGATTACGGTATGGGAAGTTCTCGTGACTGGGCTGCGAAAGGAACAAACTTACTAGGTATTAAAGCAGTAATTGCAGAAAGCTTTGAGCGTATTCACCGCAGTAACTTAGTGTTAATGGGTGTACTACCACTTCAATTTAAAGATGGCGAAAGTGCTGAAACGTTAGGTCTTGTTGGTAACGAGTCATTTGAAATTCAAATCGACAAAACAGTTAGACCACGCGATCTTGTGAAAGTAGTTGCAACTGATGCAGATGGCAATGAAAAACAATTTGAAGTAGTAGCTCGTTTCGATAGTGAAGTAGAAATTGACTACTACCGTCACGGTGGTATTCTGCAAATGGTTCTTCGTGAGAAAATTGAAGAGTCTAAAGTGTCGAACTAAATAATTGAAATGAATAATAAGGAAGCTAACAATAGTTAGCTTCCTTATTTTATGGAAAGGGATGAAACCATATGGTTTCATCCCTTTCTTTTTTACTACGAAAAATGGAGGAAACGTCATGAAAGAATATAAAAGAATTCTGTTACCGTTACAGAAAGAAAAAATATTAGTAATAGCAGCTGTATGCAGTGGGCTTTTTGCAGCTATTTTAAATCTCTCCCGTCCACTATTCATGGGACTAATTGTAGATAACCTGATTCAACGAGAGCTGAAAGGAGCGTATCTTTACATTACTTTGTTTACAGCTAGCCGTTTGTTGATGTGGGTGAACAATCTTTCATTTGATTATGTAAGCTCAAAAGCGAGTCAGCGAATATTACGAGAGAAGCGTATAGATGTATTGCGCCAATTTTTCCTATTACCGTTTGAAGAGAGTGAGAAAATCAAACAAGGAGAGTTAGAAACTTTGGTCGTGTCTGATATTCCGAACTGGGTCAGATTATACGGCTCTATATTAATAGAATATATACACGCTATTGCCCAATTTATTGGAGCTTTCATAGCACTACAACATATAGATATACAGTTTATATTGTGGGTAACTCCGTTTTTATTTTTAAGTACAATTGTTCCAATACTGATGGGAGAAAAGGTAAGAGATATTGCAAGCGTTTCTCAAAAAAATCACTCAAGTGTTGTAGAGATGGTGTCACAGTTTGTAAAGGGGATACAAGATTTGCGGAGTTTACAAAAAGAAAAATGGGCAATTCGCTTATTTAAAAGAGTAACGGCACAATCGTATAAATCAGAAGTAAAGAAGACGATGATGCAACATTGCATTGGAGTAGTTGGAACGGTGATTGAAACAGGAGCATATATTGTTGTTCTCATTATAGGTGCAAAAAAAATAATGAGGGGAGAAATAGAAGTTGGTTCACTCATTGCAGTGTTAGCGACAATTGAGATGCTCTTTTTCCCTGTCCGTTATGTGGGCGATTTATTAATAATGACACAAGTTGCAGTCGCTTCGGCAAATAGAGCTTTTTGCTTTTTAAATAAACGAGCAGTAGATAGCAATGTAGAAAGAGCGATGGGGATCAGGATAACAAATGTTTCATTTCAGGAGAATGACGAAGAGAAATGCAGAATTCATAATATTAATTTGCAAATTCGTCCTGGTGAACTCGTTATGATTGTGGGAGAAAGCGGTGCAGGAAAAACAACGCTTTTAAAGTTAATAACGGGCTTGTATAAACCATCTAACGGTAGCATTGCTTATTATGGTAATGAAGCTCGTATGACTACAGTGTGGCAAGAACCACGTTTTTTCCGAACGACGGTAACAGAGAATATGTATTTCGGGGAAGAGGGTTTAGAAAATCAGTTAGAAAAAAATAGTGAACTTATAAATGCAACGCCGATTATTAGAGGGTTACCTGAAGGGAGTCAAACTGTGCTACATAAAAGCGGTGAAGAGTTTTCGGGAGGCGAAAGAAAACGTCTTGCATTATTGCGCGCGATTGTATCAAATCCAACTCTTATTATTTTAGATGAACCGACGGCTGGGTTAGATCCGGGCAATCAAGAACTGGTTTGGAATATGATTGAAGGGATAGGAAGAGATGTAACGAGAATTGTGGCAACACATGATGTAGAGAGGGTGGTACTAGCAGATCGTATTGTCATAATGAAAGAAGGAAATATTGTTGCATGTGAGGGTCCAGAAAAATTAATACATAGTCATTCATTTTTTAAGAGATGTGAATAAAGATAAGAGCAATGCTCTAATCTTTATTCAGTGTCATTTAGTTGATACTCGATAGATTCGGAGTGATTTAGATCAACGTTAAAAGTAGCAGTCATAAGGAAAGTGGCAATTCCAAGAATTAAGAAAAGGACGAATGAGACTAGAGAGACGTAGAGACAAATACGTCCTATTTTCTTTTTTTCAAGATCTTTACTAAAGAGTGAAATGATCCATGTAATAATACCGACTGGGTATAAAAGAAAACTAAGAATATATAATGTTGTTTTTTCGAATGAATTCATAAACAATCCCCTTTTGTTGTAGGTTTATAATTATGAGAGGAAAAAGGTGAATGGGTCCATAATTAGATAAGCAACACTTCATCTGCTTTTCTAATTATATGATAAAATTGCACTTTTAATAAGAATATTCTAATTATTTCAATTATGAATATTCCCAAGCTTGTCCGTATAAGCTAAAATAAGGTATATAGTATTTTGATGAATGTGTTAAAAGAAGATAATACGTTAGGGTGATATAAAATGTGGCGGAAGCTTACGATTATTGTAGTGTTACTTTGTTTAGCGGGATATGCAGCTTATGAACAGTTTGGTCATAAAGAGCAGGCGGTAAAAGTGAAGCAAGAAAAAAGTGAAGCTGCTATGAAAGAGATGATTGCAAGTAATGGTATTGAAATAGGGAAGAGTGCACCAGACTTTACATTAACGAATTTAGATGGAACGAATGTAAAGTTATCAGATTTAAAAGGAAAGAAAGTGATTGTAAACTTTTGGGCAACGTGGTGTGGACCATGTCAGCAAGAAATGCCGGATATGGAAGCTTTCTATAAAGAACATAAAGAGAACGTAGAAATTTTAGCAATAAATTATACGCCTTCAGAAAAAGGTGGGGGGGAAGAGAAGGTAAGCAATTTTGCTAAAGAAAAAGGAATTACTTTTCCTATTTTATTGGACAAGAACATTGATGTGACAACAGCTTATAAAGTAATTACGATTCCAACTTCGTATTTTATAGATACAAAAGGTGTCATTCAAGATAAGTTTATTGGGCCGATGACGCAAAAAGAGATGGAGAAAAGAGTTGCTAAATTAAAATAATGGTGAAAAGGTAGAGGTGGAGAGTTCCCATTTCTGCCTTTTCTTTTTCAAGTAGTAATCACTTCATGATATGATGTAAGAAATATAAACGTTTAGAGATAAAGGAGTGTATGGAGTGGGGAATGTATCCTTACCGTTAGATTATGTTGTAATTGATTTTGAAACAACAGGATTTAACCCTTATAATGATAAAATTATTCAAGTTGCAGCAGTGAAATATCGTAATCATGAATTAGTAGATCAATTTGTTTCATACGTGAATCCAGAGCGGCCAATTCCGGACCGAATAACGAGTTTAACAGGTATTACCAATTATCGCGTTTCAGATGCACCGACGATTGAAGAAGTGTTACCTTTATTTTTAGCATTTTTACATACAAATGTTATTGTGGCCCATAATGCTTCTTTTGATATGCGCTTTTTGAAAAGTAATGTAAATATGCTTGGGTTGCCTGAACCTAAAAATAAAGTAATTGATACTGTATTTTTAGCAAAGAAATACATGAAGCATGCGCCTAATCATAAACTTGAAACGTTAAAACGAATGCTGGGAATTCGTTTAAGCTCTCATAATGCATTTGACGATTGCATTACGTGTGCTGCTGTTTATCAAAAGTGTGCAGCTATTGAAGAAGAAGGGAAACGAAAAGTAAATAAGGCTATGCTTGATGAAACTGCGGTATATGAAGCGGTCAAAGAAATACTTGCATGTAATAAACGTAATGTAGAATGGCTACGTTGTATGAACGTAGGAAGTTATTTAGATATAAAAGCTTTTTATCCAGTTATGAGATTAAAGGTAAAAGGGCGAAAGAAATATGTATTAACAGAGATATTAGAAGAAGATGTGAAAGAAATATGTACAAGTTTAAAATGTGAACCGGCGTTAAAAAGTGAAGTTGGTAATACGAGAATTA
>NZ_JBNLYE010000087.1:0-15790 GCF_050172095.1 Bacillus sp. GMs2/2 | reverse complement strand
GCATTGTTTTTGTAGAATAAAGTGTATGAAATGGAAGAATGGATACATTATTTTTGTAGAGAGAAGGTAGGAGAAAGGGAGTAATATGTTGAACTCATAGCAAAAAAAGCCTTCTAGTAAACTAGAAGGCTTTGAAACTATTAATTAAGGTGCTTTCGTGTATCCTAAGAAGTGGCTCTTCCAATAAGAGTTACTTAATGAAGCGATCGCGACACCTTTATCTCCAGCTTGGATAAATGATCCGCCCCCAAGGTAAATACCCATGTGAGAAGGACCAGATTTATAAGTGTTTTGGAAATAAATTAAGTCACCAGGTTGTGGACTTGAAGTTTTTGGTAGGCTACTCCAATATCCTGCAACACTTTGGCGGCTAATGTTATGACCAAATTTCTTAAATACGTGGTAGATGTAGCCACTGCAGTCTACACCGTTAGCAGAAGTTCCGCCCCAAACGTACGGTACACCTTGCATTGATTTTGCATATGCAAGTACGGAAGAACTGTCGCCGCTATTGTTGCCTGTATTATTATTGTTGCTATTGTTTTGATTGTTATTTTGGTTATTGTTAGGCTTATTATCTACTGCGCCTCCAACTGGTGTTTTAGACAGGTAACGTGTTCCGATATAACCAGTTTGACCGTTGTAGTTAATTTTGCTCCATCCAGAGTTTTCAGAGATTACTTGAACCTTCTGTCCTTGTGGAAGTGCGCCTATGATTCTATAATTTGTACCTTCGCCGCTACGTACATTTAGTGCAGAAGCATTAATGTAGTAGTCGCCAATTGCACCTTGGTTAGGTTTTTCAGGTTGTTTTGGTTGCTCAGGAGTAGTAGTGCCACCTTTAACGAATTTTACAAATTCGCTACTAACAAAGCCTGTTTTTCCTTGGTAATTTACTTTAAACCAACCGTTTTCAGATCCAACTACGTTTAATGTTGTACCATTTAAAACGCCACCAATTACACTATGGTAAGCGGCAGGGCCTGTACGAACACGTAGAGATGTAGCGTTAACCACGTAAGAACCACCAGTTTGAATAGTTCCATTATTATTGTTTTGCTCTTGTTTGTTGCCTTCTGTAACGTTTTCGTTAGAACCGCCTTTTGTTACGTAGTCTTTGCTTACATAAGCAGTTTGTCCTGCGTAATTGATTTTGAACCAATCTTGAACTTCGCCAACAACTTGTACTACTTGTCCTTTTTTGACAGAACCTACAGTTGTATGAGAAGTGCTAGGACCTGTACGAACGCGAAGGGAAGATACATTTACTGTATAGTTTCCGCTTGCTGGTTTTACTTCTTGGTTGTTATTATTCGTATTGTTGTTTGAAGAACCTGCATTAGAAGAAACGCCAGATACGAATTCGCCACTTACATAACCTACTTGTCCATTATGGTTAATTTTCACCCAACCATTTTCTTGTCCAATTACGTTTAATGTTTGTCCTTCATATACACGTCCAGAAACAGAACTAGATGTGTTAGGAGCTGTACGTACACGTAATACATCAGCGGTAACTTTATTGTTGCCACCTGTACTTACATTGTTGTTTGCTGCGCCACTTTTTGATACAAATTCGCCACTAACAAAGCCTGTTTGTCCATTAATGTTAATTTTGAACCAACCGTTTTCTTCGCCAATCACGTTTAGTGATTGACCGTTATAAACGCGTGAGATGATGTCGTGAGAAGTGCTTGATCCCGCACGAACATGTAATACGCTCGCGTTTACCTTATAAGATGAGCTGTTTGATGCAGAAGCTTGGACAGTTGTAGCAGCTTTTTGTGTATTTTGTTCAGGTGCAGCTTGAACACTATCAAGTGTAGGTGCTGCTCCTCCTGCTACAGACACTGCCGCAAGACCGGCAAGATACTTTTTCATAATTTGTCGATTCCTTTCTGTCTGTAATGTAGTGAAGAAATATTTACCAACTGTTAAAAATTCTAAAGAGCATGTCGATTACTGTCAAGACTTATATAGGAATCTGAATATGACAAAAAGATTACAAGAAAAAAATCAAGGCATAAAATTACACCTTGATTTCCATTTAAATGCATATATTGAATATGAAAGGACAGAAATTATTCGTGTTTAAGAAGATGACATATTGGATTGTAATAAGATTTGATTAAAAGATTTTTGCAGTTTTTTGGTGATAGGCCCAACTTGCCCATCTTGAATCGCGGTCCCATCAAGGTGGGTCATTGGTAAAATTTCAATCGTTGTGCCTGTAAAAAAGCATTCATCTGCTTGATAAACGTCACGAACGCTGAAAAGTTCTTCCTGCACAGGAATGTGAAGAGTATTCGCTAAAGAAAGGACATATTGACGAATAATGCCATTTAAAATAAGGTGATTGGCTGGATGTGTGTAAAGCGTTCCGTTTTTAATTAAAAAGAAGTTGGAATGGCTTCCTTCCGTTACTATACCGTTCCTTACGAGAAGTGCCTCTTTACAGCCTTTCCGTTCAGCTTTCGTAGCAGCTAGTACGTTTGGTAATAAATTTAATGATTTAATGTCACAGCGTAGCCATCGAGTATCGGGTTCTGATATAGCGCGTATACCATATTCAATCCATAAAGCTGGTCGTTCTTTTTTTGTAATATAGGCATAAATTGTCGGAGGGTTGTCATATGAAAATACATGTGTGCGAGCTTGTACACCACGAGATACTTGCAAATAAATGATGCCATCTTCGTGGAAATGGTTTCGTTCAATTAATTTGTAAAGTAAAGTGATGAGCTCAGCTTTTGAGAAAGGGAGCGATAATTCTACTTCTTCCATGGATCGATATAATCTCGTTATGTGCGGATCTAATAAATGAAAGTTCCCTTTATATAGGCGAATAACCTCATAGACACCATCTCCGAACTGCGAACCTCTCTCTTCAAGTTCTATGTACGTTTGTTGTTTTGTTGTATCAATAACTTCATCATTCCAAAGTACAAATTTTTCGTATGCCAATTTCCGTCCCATCCTTTCGTAAGTACGTAAGTAACGTGAAACTTTCATTCATGCGAGATAAAAATCACTATAGTAATTTTTATGTGAGCAATTCTCTACATATGACCATATATGTATTTGTAAATCATAGAGAAATAAGGATGATCTACCCCGCATTAACGGCAGTAAAGCCCCTACTTACAAATTCGGGTAGAGCAAAGAAGTGAAGTGGGCGAATCACTGCCCGTAAATGCCCGATTGATGAGGGCTGATTAAAGTTTCACTTTACAGCATTTTGTATATACAAATTCGAAAATAAGAAATGAGAATCCTGCTTTTAAATAAAAAAAAGCAACATTCTTATGGAATGCTGCACAAGGAGGGTAGCTATCTTTCATAGGGACATTGTCTCGTTGAATGCTTTGTGTATGGAAACAAAACAAGTTGAAAGACAATTATAAGAAAGTAGAAACAAAAGATTTACACATTTCTTTAAGGGATCTTACGAAAGATGAGAGATGAGAAATATGTAGAACCTCGTTTACATATTTTATTATAGAGATTCTTCATTAACACTATGTGAATATTTGGTAAAGGTTATGTAATTTTAAAGTTAATGAATATAAGTAGTTGTATGGAAGAAAATAAAAAAGAGGCTGAGATTACTCAGCGCTCTTCTTTTCTTCTTTAATAACTGTTTTTACTTCACCAGTTTTGATCTTATTACTTTCAGAGAAGCGAAGTAAGTCACCTTCAATGATTTTATCAGACATGTTCAATTCATTTTGGGCACGATCAATTAGTGGTTGAGATTCTTCTTTCGGTAATTGTACAACTTCGCCAGTAGCACGGTCATAGAATGTACTGTTTGTGTACATGTATTTATCTGTAACGAAGCTACCGTCACGAAGAACAACGAATCCTTTATTATCAGGTGAGAATACATCATGACCGAATCGAACGTCATTTGTAGAATCTACACCAAGTAAGTTTAGAATAGTTGGTTTAATGTCAATTTCACCAGTTGGTTTCGAAATTGTTTTACCTTCTTTTTGACCTGGAACGTGAATAAACATCGGTGTTTTTTGTAAGTTCATATGGTCAAATGCAGTGATTTCTTCTTTTCCTAAGAACTGTGCCATTGCACGGTTATGGTTTTCAGAAATACCGTAGTGGTCACCGTAGAATACGATTACTGAGTTGTCGTAAATACCTTCTGCTTTTAGACGCTCAATAAAGTGTTTCATTGCTTCGTCTAAGTAACGAGCAGTTACCATGTAACGGTCAAATACTCCATCACCAGAATTGTATTCATCGATTAATTTTGTACTGTCATCGTAAGTGAATGGGTAATGATTCGTTAAAGTAAGGAAGCGAGTATAGAATGGTTGCTTCACTTGTTTTAACATATCAATAGATTGATCGAAGTACTCGATATCTTTTAATCCCCAGTTTAATTTTGTTTCTGGCGTAATCTTGTAGTCAAGCTCGTTGTAGTAACGATCATAACCAAGTGCTGGATACATAATGTTACGGTTCCAGAATGTTGCGTTGTTTGCGTGGAATACCGACGTGTGATACCCTTGCTGACGTAAAATTTCTGGAGTTGCTGTATATTCATTGTTACCGTGTGTAAAGAATACAGCACCGCGGTCTAGTGGATATAACGAAGTATCTACTAGGAATTCAGCATCAGAGGTTTTACCTTGACCAGTTTGATGGAAGAAGTTATCAAAGTAATAACTTTCTTTCGTAAATTGGTTTAAGAATGGTGTAACTTCTTGTCCATTAACTGTTGCACCAATTAAGAATGTTTGTAATGACTCAAGAGAGACAACAATTACGTTTTTCCCTTTTGCAGTACCGAACATATTTGGATCTGGTTTACTTTGTGTTGTTTTTACGTAGTTTTCTGTTTCTTGTAATTTACTACCGTCAGCGAACGCTTTTTGTGAACTTGATTTTGCTTGTAAGCCAAGATCGTATACTTGATGTACATATAATCCTAAGTTTTTAACAAGCATAACGCGGTCGAATGAACGTGTTAATAGTTCTGGGCGTTCAGCTTCTGCAAGTCCTAAGTTTGCGAAGAAAATAGCAACTGTTGATACGAAGTATAGAGAACGCATCGGGCGTGCTACACGCTCTGTAGGTGCAAAGTTCTTCATTTTCTTTAATAGAACGAAGAAAACGATAATGTCTGCAAATGCAAGAATAATTTTGTAGTTAAATAATTCTTTCACACTAGAACCTAAACTTCCGAAGTTAGATGTTTGTCCTAGCACCGGTAATGTAACGAAGTCATTGTAGAATCCGTAGAACATTACGTTACCAACAAGAACGATTGTTAAGACAAAATTAATTCCAAGTGCTATATAGTTACGTTTTTTCCCTTTTGCAAATAATGCAAGACCAACAAGCAGTAATGATGCTGCTAATGGGCTAAGGAATAAAATGAATTCTTGCATGAAAGATTCAAGTTTTAAATCAAAGCTTGTGCGTGTAATAAGGTAAGTTTTCAGCCATAAGGCTAAAGCTACGAATACAGTGAAACGCACATTTTGAAATTGTGATTTCAAGGTTTCTTTCATTCATTTCCACCCTTTCTCTATCAGGCTTGGTCGATTTTGGAGCGAAAAATGCTAAAATAAAAAATACATAGTTTTCTTGGCCATAATTAAAGGTTCTATATTCACCCATATACGACTATAACTATGCATACCCTTTTGGTTTCTTTTGTTGCTCATAAGCATAACGTCATTTCTGTATTATACAACAAAATTCATTTCTGAGAAACACTATAACATTTTACATTTTTTGTATAAGATTTGTCACTACCAGAGAAAACTTTAACATTCGTTTATATGTCCGTCAACTAGAAAATATAACAAAGGTAGAGCAGAATGTTAAGTGGAAGTGAAAATTTTCTTTGTTGAGAAATAAGAAATGAAGATGGGTAAGGGTTATCTAGAAATCTATTATATGAAGGAAATAGTGTGAAAATTAACGAACACTTGTTCTTTTTTGGTTTGTTTGTTACAATAAAAGTTCATTGATAGGTTTTGTGTAATTTCCATGAACTTTTACTGATAACATATTGTAGCTTATTTCTTTTTAAAAATAGGGAGGCTTTTTACATGAAACAAAAATTTTCAGTTGAAGCGTTTTGGAAGAAAGGAAAACATGTTGCAAAGCAAGCAGGGCAATCGGTCATTTATGCAAGTTTATTACTGTTTTACGTTTTGCAAAGACCCGATGTTCCAAAACGAGTGAAAATTATTGTAATTGGAGCACTTGCTTATTTTATTGCACCGATTGATGCGATTCCAGATTTCATTGCTGGAATTGGCTATACGGATGATTTGGGGGCGTTAACGGCCGCACTAATACAGGTGTCGTTATACGTCAATGAAGATGTGAAAGATAAGGCACGAGTGAAGTTGGCAGAATGGTTTGGTTCGGATATAGACACAACATTTATCGATCAGAAATTAGGTCAATAGTTGAAACCTGTCATAAGGTGACAGGACGAACGTAAGCGAGGAAGTGCATTATGCCATCAGGAAGAACGCATACGAAAATAAACTTAATATCCCTTCCGGTTGTTTTGTTTTTGCTCTTTTCGTATGGATTAACAAATTTTGATTTTTTATTAACTTTTGCGATTGGTTTTTTAGTAGGTACTTCATTTTTAACACCAGATTTAGATACGTACAGTAATGCTTATAACAAATGGGGTTTCTTACGTATATTTTGGTATCCTTATAAGAAAGTAATGCCGCATCGATCTTTCTTTACACATACGATTATACTTGGTGATGTAATTCGTATTGCGTACATGTTAATCGTCTTTTCTCCATTTTTGTTACTATTAAATGTAATCGCACTGGATGGTAATTTAATAGAAATTGCGAAGAAGCATGAGGTTGAAATTGTAACGTTCTTAATGGGAATTGTTGTGGCAAGTACGCTCCACATTATAGCGGATAAAGTGAATACGCGCCGAAAGAAAATGATGAGAAAAAAGAAGAAACGCAGAAGATAAAGTGAACGAATTAGGAAAAGGGCCCCTTGCAAATTGAAAGGGGCCCTTTTTAAACAAACATTTGTTTAAAATTAAGCTTTCAGCACTTTAATTCCTTTTACAATGTTCCAGATGAAGTAGTATAAGCTGATGATTCCGCAAATAGCTAAGACAATCATTGATCCAATTCCAAGTGTTACATCTGGTTGATCAGATCCAAGGCCCATAATTCCTAGAATAGTTACGCCAATGAATGTAGCGATACTTGGAATGATGTGTGTCCATAGAGCACGTTTTGCATGTGGTTTTGTTTCAGCGTCTCCCACAATCCAAACGATAATAGGGAATAAGATAGGGGCAAATAGTACACTAAAGTATGATAACGCAGCTAATATTTTATTTCCGTTCATATATATCACCTCATGAATAATTTCTGTTGTTATACTATTATTATGCAATAATTTTGGCAAACTTCCTATCGATGAACATTACAAGAACGTGACGATTTTGTAAGATTTTCTGTTAAATAATAAAATTTTCAAAAAAATCTTTTTTAATAGAAATTGTTATGGTACAGTATAAATGAAAGTTGTTGAAAACGTTTTCTTAAACGTTTTTTTATTTTAGGCTTAAAGGTATGATGACCTGATAGTCTATTGATGAGGTTATTCTATTTAAAAGGGGATTCTTTAGGGGGAGAGAACAATGAACACATGGACACAAGTTTATGATCCATTCGGAAACATTTGGATTTCGGCAGCGGTCGCACTTATTCCGATTATCTTTTTTTTCTTAGCTTTAGCAGTTTTCCGCATGAAGGGGTATGTGGCAGGATTTATTACAGTTGTACTTACAGTTTTAGTAGCGTTATTCGCTTATAAAATGCCGTTCACGATGGCAATGGCAGCAACCGGGTACGGTTTTTTGTACGGGTTATGGCCAATTGCTTGGATTATCATTATGTCCGTATTTTTATATAAAATTTCTGTGAAAACAGGTCAATTTGATGTGATTCGTGCATCGGTATTATCGATTACGAACGATCATCGTCTACTCGTTATTTTAATTGGATTTTCATTTGGAGCATTTTTAGAAGGAGCGGCAGGATTTGGGGCACCAGTAGCGATTACAGCAGCGCTTCTTGCGGGTCTTGGGTTAAATCCTTTATACGCAGCAGGTCTTTGTTTGATTGCAAATACTGCACCAGTGGCGTTCGGAGCGATGGGAATTCCGATTACAGTTGCTGGACAAGTAACAGGTATTGATCCACATAAAATTGGACAAATGGCTGGGCATCAATTACCGTTCCTATCATTATTTGTTCCATTCTTTATCGTATTTTTAATGGATGGATTTAAAGGGATAAGACAAACGTGGCCTGCGTTACTTGTAGCGGGTAGTTCATTTGCGATTACGCAGTTCATTACAGCGACATTTTTAGGACCGGAACTTCCGGATATTACATCGGCACTTGTAAGTTTAATTAGTTTAGCGCTGTTCTTAAAAGTTTGGCAGCCGAAAGAAACTTATCAATCTGGGCAAGCAAATAGTGAAGTAGCAGCAACAACGACAGTAGCATCGATGCCAAAATTAACGTTTGGAAAAGTAGTGAAGGCATGGTCCCCATTTATCGTATTAACGGTTATGGTAGTCATTTGGAGCCAAAGTTTCTTTAAGGCATTATTCGCTCCAGGAGGGGCTTTAGAAAGTCTTGTATTTAAGTTTGAAATTCCAGGTCTGCATAATTTAGTAATGAAAGCAGAGCCAATTGTAAATAAACCAACGCCTTACGAGGCAATTCTGAAGTTTGATGTATTATCGGCAACTGGAACAGCGATTTTAATTGCTTGTATCATTTCCATGTTTATTTTGAAAATGAATGTAAAAGATGCAGCAGTGACATTTAAAGAAACGTTAAGCGAATTAAAAATGCCAATTCTATCTATCGGATTTGTACTAGGGTTTGCATTTATCGCAAACTATTCTGGTCTATCTTCTACGTTAGCGTTAGCATTAGCCGGAACTGGCGGACTATTCCCGTTCTTCTCACCATTCTTAGGCTGGATTGGCGTATTCTTAACAGGGTCTGATACGTCTGCGAATGCACTGTTCTCAAATTTACAAGCCATTACAGCACAGCAAGTCGGCGTATCTGAAGTGCTTCTCGTTGCAGCAAATACAACAGGCGGTGTAACAGGGAAAATGATTTCCCCGCAGTCGATTGCGATCGCTTGTGCGGCGGTTGGTCTTGCTGGAAAAGAATCGGATTTGTTCCGTTTTACAGTGAAATATAGCTTGTTCTTCGTCATAATTGTGGGGATTATGACTTATGTTCAGGCATATTATTTAACTTGGATGATTCCGTAAAGTGCAAAAGAAATAAACTTTTCATTTTTCAGATTATCGTGTATGATGGGAAAGTATTGAAAATTAAATCAGTGATAAACTAGGGGTGCCTAACGTATGCGTAGGCTGAGAGAGAAGCGCGTGAACTTCTTAACCCTTTGGACCTGATCTGGCTCGTACCAGCGTAGGGAAGTTAACGGCTTTACATAATGATGTCTTTATGAGCCAGGTCCTTATTTTTTTATGGACCTGGCTCTTTTTATTTTGGCATGCGCTGGCCATATCTTGTCCTTGTCACGAACAGGGGGGCAACAAAAATTATGAAACAATCTGTTTCAGCTGAGCAAATTGAATTGAAGTCGAGTTTACCAGGGAGTAAGAAAGTATATGTGGATGGACCACGAGAAGGTATGAAAGTGCCGATGCGTGAGATTGAACAAAGCGAAACGAATGGCGTTCCAAATCCACCAATCCGTGTGTATGATACGAGCGGTCCTTATACAGATCCTGCGTATAAGGTCGAGTTGGAAAAAGGAATTCCAACGCCGCGCCACTCTTGGATTATGGGGCGTGGTGATGTAGAAGCATACGAAGGGCGTGAAGTGAAACCAGAGGATGACGGTGTGAAAGTAGCTTCGAAGCATACACCTGTTTTCCCGCAAATGGATCGCCAGCCGCTTAGAGCAAAGCAAGGTGCAAACGTTACGCAAATGCACTATGCACGTAATGGCATTATTACGTCTGAGATGGAATATGTTGCGATTCGTGAAGGGGTAGAGCCGGAGTTTGTTCGTAAGGAAATCGCAGAAGGCCGCGCTATTTTACCAGCGAATATTAATCATCCAGAAGCTGAACCGATGATCATCGGGCGTAATTTTCATGTGAAGGTAAACGCGAATATCGGAAACTCAGCTGTATCTTCTTCGATTGCAGAAGAAGTAGAGAAGATGACATGGGCAACGCGCTGGGGTGCAGATACGATTATGGATTTATCTACAGGTAAAAACATTCATACGACGCGTGAGTGGATTATTCGTAATGCGCCTGTACCAGTTGGAACTGTGCCGATTTATCAAGCGCTTGAAAAGGTAAATGGAATTGCAGAAGATTTAACGTGGGAAGTGTACCGTGATACGTTAATTGAGCAAGCGGAGCAAGGCGTTGATTACTTTACGATTCACGCTGGTGTATTGCTTCGTTATATTCCAATCACGGCAAAGCGTACGACAGGTATCGTTTCGCGCGGTGGTTCGATTATGGCACAGTGGTGTTTATTCCATCATAAAGAAAACTTCCTATATACTCACTTTGAAGAGATTTGTGAAATTATGAAGCAGTACGATGTTTCGTTCTCTCTTGGAGATGGATTACGTCCAGGGTCTATTGCAGATGCCAATGACGAAGCACAGTTTTCTGAGCTTGAAACACTTGGTGAATTAACCAAAATTGCTTGGAAACATGATGTGCAAGTTATGATTGAAGGACCTGGACACGTACCGATGCACTTAATTAAAGAGAATATGGAGAAAGAGCTTGATATTTGTCAGGGCGCGCCGTTTTACACACTTGGGCCACTAACGACAGATATTGCACCAGGTTATGACCATATTACATCTGCAATTGGAGCTGCGATGATTGGCTGGTTTGGAACAGCGATGCTTTGTTATGTAACGCCTAAAGAACATTTAGGTTTGCCAAACAAAGATGATGTACGCACGGGTGTTATTACGTACAAAATTGCAGCGCATGCGGCTGATCTTGCGAAAGGACATAAAACGGCTCATCAGCGTGATGATGCACTTTCAAAAGCACGCTTCGAATTCCGTTGGCGCGATCAATTTAATTTATCTTTAGATCCTGAACGTGCGATGGAATATCATGATGAAACGTTGCCTGCAGAAGGGGCAAAGACAGCTCACTTCTGTTCAATGTGTGGACCGAAGTTTTGTAGTATGAGAATTTCACATGATATTCGTGAATATGCAAAAGAAAATGATTTAGAAACGACAGAAGCAATTGAAAAAGGAATGAAAGAGAAAGCAGAAGAATTTAAAGAAGCTGGTAGTCATTTATATCAATAACATGTTACACCTCTTTACTTAATTGATCACACTGTAGTACCTAACTTTATTATAGAAGAAGCCCCATTTGCTAAGACGGTAGCAAATGGGGCTTCTGTTGTTTATAAGGCGAAGAAGAGATGTACCCAGTAGAATAAGAGGAATAGTGTGACGACTGTTGTGAGCGGGATAACGATAAGGGATACACTTAAATAGTCTTTCCATTTTACTTTAATTTTGTTTTGTTTCAGAATATACATCCAAATGAGTGAAGCTAGCGTACCAATTGGTAGTAATAGTGAACCGATGTCACTACCAATGATGTTTGCAAGATAGATAGTTTTTAATGTGACTGGATCTAGTCCCATTTCTGTTAATGTGATTGTACCAATCATAAGGGCAGGATGGTTATTGAAGACGTTAGAGAGGATGGATACAAGTCCGCCCATTGCAAAGCTAGCATAGAGTAGATGCTGATTCACAATTGGCTCGAGCCATTGTACAAGTGCAGCTGTTAATCCTGCGTTGTGGAGTCCGTAAATAATGACGTACATAGAGAAGGCGAAAATTAAAATGTGCCACGGTGTCTTTTTCAAAATGTCGACAGGATTTGTTCGTAAGTAGTACCATCTCCAAATGAGAAGAACGAGTGAACCAAGTACTGCAACGATTTCAATTGGGATGGATAAGAAGGATGCAACAAATAGAAGACAGCGCATAAGGAAGACGAAACCTAATACTTTTAACATGAATCTTGTCCGTTTTTGTTTCGTATCAACAGAATTATTTCCTTTTAGTGGATGGAAGTTTTTCGTGAAGAAAATTTCTTCAATATCATATGAAGAAACAGGTAATTTTTTCGGAAGTTTTTTCTTCAAAACTGTATACATGAGCCATGACATAAATAATAAGCCTAATGTTGCAGGTACAAACATCATAGCAGTATGCATATAAAGAGTCATATTAACGATATTTAATGCGATTAAATTTACGATATTACTTACACCAATTGGTGCACTAGATGCCGTAGCGATTAAAGCACCACTTAATAAATAAGGAATTTGCTGATGAGGTTTTAATTGAAGATTTTTTAGAAGAAGAATTAAAATTGGAGTTGTAATTAAAATACTACCGTCGTTATTGAATAAAAGAGTCATGAGAAAACATAATAATTGAATATACCAGTATAAGCGGCGTCCAGACCCCTTTGCTAAATTTGCTAGTTTCGCTGCGGACCAATGGAAAAAGCCGAAGCTTTCTAATATAACTGCCATGACGATAGTCGCTAATATTGTTATGGAAGCACCGCCAATTTTACTTATAATATCCATGACGTCTGGTTTTGATACAAGTCCAGTAATTATGATGATACCAGCTCCGATTGCTGCTGGCCACGCCTCATTTAAACCTCGAGGCCGCCAAAAGATAACAATCATCGTTAAGAAGAATACAATAATAGTAATCCATATTTCAATGCTCATATTTTGCCTACCTTTCTATTTTCCCTTGAATAGATGTAGCTTGTCTCAAGTTTATATTGGTAGTATATTCAGCAAAAAATAAGAAGAACTAGACGTATAACGAGATGAAGCGAATATGTGTTTTTCATGCTAAAGGACAAGTGTCACGAATAGTGAAATAACTATTATGAGAGGAGTCTATAAATTATTGGGCAGTAAGATAGTAAATGAAATTTATATGGGCGATTATTGAGATGTATTGGCGCAAGTTAAAATATATCAGCGATTATTGAGATATATTGGCGCAAGTTAAAATATATCAGCGATTATTGAAATATATCGGCGCAACTGAAAATATATCAGCGATTTTTAAAATATATCGACTTATCGACAAAACATGACAAAAGGAGCCTATCCCAAAATGCCTTTTGGAACAGACTCCAATGCTATATTATTTTTCCTTCAAAAAAGTACGATCCTTCAAGAATAAGTTCCAGAAGAAAATAAATCCTGGTAATAAAATTGCAATCCCAATTGCGTATAGAATGAGCAGTGCATAGAACGTTTCTTTCGTTGTAAAGCTTGTAAATACCGTTACGTCAGGATAAATAATATACGGTAAATGCGCGACCCCGTAAGCATAGCTTGCAAATGCATATTGAGCGACGACAGCTAAAACGGCAATGCGAGGGTATCCTAGTGTATTGTACTTTTTGTTTGTCCACCAAAGGGACGAGTATCCGATAACGAATAAAACAATAGAAACTGTAAACCATGGGAATTGCTTTATTAATCCTTGCATAAGCCAATGTGTTTCTGGATCCATTACAACGAGGGCAATAATTGCCGTAACGAGCGTTGCAGGACCAAGGATGATAGCATTTCTTCTATAAATTCTATACGTATCTTCTGAACTTTGTTCTCTCGAAAAATCAGCAAGAAAGAGAGAGGAGAGAAATAGTTCAGAAGTTAGTCCGAAGAGCATATAACAGTAGATAACTGGGCTAGAAAGAAGTTTTCCATATAGGAGTACTTCCTTTCCTTCAGACATTGTAATATAGGCTCCCTCTGTAACGGGTAAAACGGTAATTAATAGTGCTGGAATTAATAGACCAGTAATACCTGAAATAACCCGAAGAAGGTATTGATATTTTGGCAAGGAGTAAGCAAATACCATAAATGTACTACGTACTGCAATGAGCACTAAAATTAACATAACTGGTACGAACATTACTGTCGCAAGAGTAAAGGCCGCTTTCGGAAAGAAGCCGAGAAATGCGACAACGACGAAAACGAGAAACGTATTTGTTATTTCCCAAGTTGGTGATAAGTATCGATTCGCAAGTTTAGCAGCGAGCGTCGGATGTTTTGCGTATACCATGCCCCAAAAACCAGCGCCAAAATCAATGGACCCTAGTATACTGTATACGAAAATAAGGGCCCATAAGATGATGATTGCAATACTTTCCTCATACATGAGAATCGCCTCCTTGGTGTTGTAAATCATTCTTTAATGGATGTCTTCTAAAGAATGTCCGTAGAACAATGACTGTTAAAATAGCGAGTCCAATATACAAAATGATGAACAAAATAAATAAAGGACCGACGAAATCAGCGCGTGTAGCTGCATCGACGGTACGTTGCATACCATAAATTGTCCATGGTTGACGACCGCTACAACTGAAAATCCATCCGAATTCAATACCGAGCATCATAATTGGTCCGCATGCGGCAGCCCCCCAAAGTAGCCACTTCGGTAGTTCTGTTCCCTTTTTTCGGTACACGAAATACCAATATAAGAGTGCAATTGCTGCAACTGCAAAGGTGAATGCAGCAGTGCCGACCATTAAGTTGAATAGTGTATGTGTATAAAATGGTGGCCATGTTTCTTGTGGGAATTCCTTTAAACCTTTTACGACAGTGCTAGGGTCTAGTCCCACTAATAAGCTAAGCATGTTTGGAATTTCAAGTGCGTAGTTTAGTTCAAGTGTATTAGGATCCACAACTCCGCCAATGGATAGCGGTGCGTGTGATGTCGTTTCAAATAAAGCTTCAGCAGATGCAAGTTTTTCAGGTGAGTGTTTATGTAAGGCAATCGCTGATTCATGTCCTGAAAGCCACATCGTAGCGCCTGTAATAAATGTAACGACAAGCCCTAATAGTAGCCCTTTTTTATGATAAGCAATTTCACGTGTACTTAAATTTTTCTTCAATAATTTAAATCCAGCGATAGAAGCAATGACAGCCGCACCAGTTGCATAAGCCGTAATAACAACATGGAATGCACTTGTGCCAAAACTCGGATTAAAGAAAGCTTTCCACGGATCAACGTTAAAAACAGATCCATCTGGATTCATTGAAAATCCTGCTGGTGTATTCATCCATGTGTTTGCTGATGTAATAAGCACGGCGGATGCTGTGGCACCAAGCATGACGAAAAATAGCGAGATTAATCTCATAAATGGAGGAAGTTTATCGGCTGCATATACGTAAATCGACATGAATAAAGCTTCCAAAAAGAAGGCGAAAATCTCAATTTGGAAGGGAACAGAGATAACTTGCCCAACAATTTTGGCGAAACCAGGCCAAAGAAGTGAGATTTGCACACCAACAATTGTTCCAGTTGGAATTGCTACACCGAGAAGAATAGCAAAAGCCTTTGTCCATCTTTTCGCCATAATGGCATAGTCGGAGTCTTTCTTCCAGTGATAGAGTATTTCGCTTATAAAAATCATCAATGAAAGTCCGACGCCAAGTGTTGCAAAGATAATGTGGAATGCTAATGAAGAACCAAAAAATGCTCTTGCTAATGTTACCGTATCCATATGTAAACTCCTCTTCTTTTTTGCCATTATTTTCTGATTGAATTGGAAGATTTATTCAAAAAAACTACCAAAAATATATATGTATTTAAAAAGTGAATATGATAATATAACGTTGTAATATTTTGAATAGAA
>NZ_JBNLYE010000086.1:0-15823 GCF_050172095.1 Bacillus sp. GMs2/2 | reverse complement strand
TTTTATGAGCACACTATTTTTTGATGCTCAAAACCAACATTTAGGAGGAATTTTAATATGTTATTAATCGGCACAGAAGTAAAACCGTTTAAAGCTAATGCTTACCATAATGGAGAATTTATCCAAGTTACTGACGAAAGTTTAAAAGGAAAATGGAGTGTAGTTTGTTTCTACCCAGCTGACTTCACATTCGTTTGCCCAACTGAACTTGAAGACTTACAAAACCAATACGCAACTCTAAAAGACTTAGGCGTTGAAGTATACTCTGTATCTACAGACACTCACTTCACTCACAAAGCATGGCATGATAGCTCAGAAACTATCGGCAAAATCGAGTACATCATGATTGGTGACCCAACTCGCACAATCACTACAAACTTCAACGTTTTAATGGAAGAAGAAGGTCTTGCTGCTCGTGGTACATTCATCATCGATCCAGACGGCGTTATCCAATCTATGGAAATCAATGCTGACGGTATCGGCCGTGACGCAAGCATTCTTGTTAACAAAATTAAAGCTGCTCAATACGTACGTAACAACCCAGGTGAAGTTTGCCCAGCTAAATGGCAAGAGGGTTCTGCAACACTTAAACCAAGCCTTGACCTTGTAGGCAAAATCTAAGGAGTTCGATCAAAATGATACTAGATGCAGATATAAAAACACAACTATCCCAATACCTTCAATTAATGGAGAACGATATTTTACTTAAGGTAAGCGCAGGAGACGATAACGTATCTAAAGATATGTTAGCTCTAGTAGACGAATTAGCTACTATGTCATCTAAGATTACAGTAGAAAAAGTTGAATTAGAGAGAACACCAAGCTTTAGCGTAAACCGCCTTGGTGAAGACACTGGTGTCGTATTCGCTGGTATTCCATTAGGACACGAATTTACATCATTAGTGTTAGCTTTACTACAAGTAAGTGGACGCGCTCCAAAAGTTGAACAAAAATTAATCGATCAAATTAAAAACATTCAAGGCGAATATCATTTTGAATCTTATATCAGCCTAAGTTGTCATAACTGTCCTGATGTTGTACAAGCTCTTAACGTAATGAGCGTTCTTAACCCTGGTATTACACATACTATGATTGATGGCGCTGCATTCAAAGAGGAAGTAGAAAGCAAAGACATCATGGCAGTACCAACTGTTTACCTAAACGGCGAATCTTTCGGAAGCGGTCGTATGACACTTGAAGAAATTTTAGCTAAAATGGGTAACGGTCCAGATGCATCAGAGCTTTCTGATAAAGATCCATACGATGTTCTTGTTGTTGGTGGCGGCCCTGCTGGTGCAAGTGCAGCAATTTACGCAGCACGTAAAGGCATCCGCACTGGTATCGTTGCTGAGCGCTTCGGTGGTCAAGTAATGGATACTATGGGCATTGAGAACTTCATCAGCGTAAAAAAGACTGAAGGTCCTAAGCTAGTAGCAAGCCTTGAAGAGCACGTAAAAGAATACGACATCGATGTAATGAACCTACAACGTGCGAAACGTTTAGAGAAAAAAGAACTTATTGAAGTGGAACTTGAAAACGGCGCTATTCTGAAAAGTAAGAGCGTAATCGTTTCTACAGGTGCTCGCTGGCGTAATGTTGGCGTACCAGGTGAAGCTGAGTTCAAAAATAAAGGTGTAGCATATTGCCCACACTGTGACGGTCCATTATTCACTGGAAAAAACGTAGCAGTTATCGGCGGAGGTAACTCTGGTATTGAAGCAGCTATCGACTTAGCAGGTATTGTTAAGCACGTAACTGTTCTTGAATTCATGCCAGAATTAAAAGCTGATGCTGTATTACAAGAGCGTCTTAACAGCTTACCAAACGTAACTGTTCTGAAAAACGTTCAAACGAAAGAAATCACTGGTACTGATAAAGTAAACGGTATTTCTTACATCGATCGTGAAACTGAAGAAGTTCATCACGTTGAATTACAAGGTGTATTCGTACAAATCGGTCTTGTGCCAAACACAGACTGGTTAGGCGAAACAGTTGAACGCGTTCGCGGTGAAATCGTAACAGACAAGCACGGCGCTACAAACGTACCAGGAGTGTTTGCTGCAGGTGACTGTACAAATAATCCGTACAAACAAATCATCATCTCTATGGGTTCAGGTGCAAACGCAGCTTTAGGTGCATTTGATTACTTAATCCGTAACTAATAAAAACAGGTGCCTTGGCACCTGTTTTTTATTACCCTAATGTATAAACTAAAAACCTCTCATTCCCATTCTTCTCATAAGCCCCAGGCAACCTTACTTCTTTATTCAGCTCAAACGCAGTCTGATTTTCTAAGAAGAAAATATAGTCCTCAGAAGGATAATATAAAATAATATCCACTTCTCTCCCCGTGTTTTCTACTGAAAGCAAAATGTTATTTACTACATTCATAAACACTTGCACAGAAAACGGATTAAAGAAATAAAACCTATTATCATGTGGATCAATCTTATATTCCTGCGCTAAACAACATTGGAATTGAATTTTCCCCTTACTGTTTCGTGCCTTTCGGGCATAACGATCTCGATTATCCATCGCTTCTTTATAAAATTCTTCATTCATTTCAATTCCAACTGCTGAAGCCCCACATTTATGATGCATATAAAAGTTTAATCGCCCTTTTCCGCACCCAAAGTCTACAATTCGGTCGCTACTTCGTATTTCATATTGATTCAATAACTCATCTAACCCGCTATACGGCGTCGGTTCGTAGCGGTGATAATGCATAGACTTGTTAAACCCTTTTTGCTCACCGACTGTTTTTATATGTAAAACTGCATCGTAATATTGTTCGTTCATTCGTTTTCTCCTATTAAAAAATGGTACTTATTATTATACACCATGTACTGGAGGCTCATTTTTCATCAAATTAATAGGTACGTGAAATTATATTAACGATTTTCTTAATATATCTATCGTAACTTCAAATATATCAACGATTTTCTCAATATATCTATCATAACTTCAAATATATCAACGATTTTCTCAATATATCGATTTACCGACAATTCACCACAAAAAACAGGAGCTCTTTAGCCCCTGTCTTCTAACACTTTCAATACAGTTTGTTTCAATATTTCTACCCCATCCATAATACAACTATGATCAAATCTCATATACGGATGGTGTAATCCAGGTTGTAGGTCTGCTCCTAGTCCAAGCATGACAGCTTTTAAATGTGGTCTTTTCACTGTATAGTAATGGAAATCATCGCTTCCTGTCGTATAGAGAGGCCCTGTGCATCTCTCTTCCCCATACACTTCGAGAATACCTTTACGCATAAAGCGCTCTGCTTCTTCGGAAACCTCTGCTCCTGGTGCAAGATCCATCCATTCGTATGAAGTTTTCGACCCCATCGATGCAGCTGATTCTATTACATGCTCAATCTTTTTCTTTAATTCTTCTAATAGTATATTACTCTCTGCTCTTACATCTAAACTGAAATGACCATTTCCCGGAATAATATTTAAATTATCACCACCAGCTTGGCATCTCGTCATTTTTACTGAATAAGAACTTTGCGGTGGCAGCCAAATATTTTTCAAACCGACATTAATCATGGAAATGACATCAATCGCATTCACACCTTGGTGTGGTCTTGCCCCGTGTGCATCCTCCCCATGAATCATACCCTCTAAAAATCCTGCTGCTCCATGGCGAATAGATGAGGCTGCTTGTTTCAAAGATAGTTCTTCAATTGGTCTTAGATGGACACCAAATAAGAAATCGGCATCATCTACAGCACCTTTCTCCACCATCTTCAAAGCACCATTACCCTTCTCTTCTGCCGGCTGAAAAATAAATCTAACCGTACCACTTTTCCATCTCATATTTTTCAATTGTAAAATAAGTCCCATTACAATAGTCATATGAGCATCATGGCCACATGAATGGTTCGCTTTAAATTCTCCATTTACTTCTTGCCAAAGTGCATCCATATCAGCACGAATCGCAATAACTGGATTCCCGCCTCCAATCTCAGCAATTACACCTGGACAATCATCAAATGTTCTATATGAAATTCCTTCTTCTTTTAAAAAGTCAGTAATATACGCTGTCGTTTCATATTCTTTCCAACTTACTTCAGGGTTTTCGTGTAAATGCTGAAAAATCTCCGTTAAGCGCTCTTGTAGTTCTAATGTTTTCAACGTTCCAGTCTCCTTCCCACATTACAAACGATTCGGGTTAATTATACTTATGAAAAACAGATGTTTTTATGAACATATTGAATTTTAAGAAAAAAGTCAATTATTTATTTTTAAATACTTAAAAACCTTACTCTGCACTTATATTACAAACTAAACAAACAACTAGAACATTCCTTATTTTCTGTTTTTTATGTTGACGCTTACATAAACTTTTAGTTATCATAACCTAATAAACGTCTATTTTACGACAATTCTAAAAATACAAACAAACATACGTAACAAGGAGGAACTTTATGAAAAAAGAAATACCCTTTGGAATAGCGATTATCCCTATTATCATTACCGTTGCAGTTATGATGGTTACAATTGTTGTATTAAAACAAACCCCTCACGTTCCACTTATTATCGGTACAACCGTTGCTTCTATTGTCGCTTGGCGTTACGGTTACAAATGGAATGATCTTGAAGAAGCAATGTATAAAGGGATTCGTCTTGCATTACCTGCTATCGTCATTATTATTCTTGTTGGCTTAACAATTGGTGCTTGGATTGGCGGTGGAATCGTCGCAACGATGATTTATTACGGTTTAAAACTTTTAACTCCATCACTATTTTTAGTTTCCATTACCGTCATTTGTTCTATCGTTGCATTAGCAATTGGTAGCTCTTGGTCTACAATGGGGACAATTGGTGTTGCTGGAATGGGAATTGGCCTAAGTATGGGAATCCCAGCTCCAATGGTTGCTGGTGCCATTATTTCAGGCTCTTATTTTGGCGATAAAATGTCACCGCTTTCAGACACAACTAACTTAGCCGCAGGATTAACAAATACAGATTTATTCGCACACATTCGTCACATGTTATTTACTACAGTTCCAGGTTTAATTATTACTCTTATCGTCTATGCTCTCTTAGGAAGAAGCTTCGGCGCTAACAATATTGATGCGAAGAGCATCGATCAAACGTTACAAGTATTGCAACAAAACTTTGTTATCTCACCTTTCCTACTCATTATACCCGTAGTCGTTATGGTATTGGTCGCAAAAAAGGTCCCTGCTATACCAGCGATTCTCGTCGGTATTATTTTAGGATTTTTATCACAAGTCTTTATTCAAGGTGGTTCTGTCTCAGCATCTGTCGGTGCACTCCAAGCTGGATTTGTTATAGACACTGGAAACAAGCTAGTAGACGAACTATTTAACCGCGGTGGCTTAGATTCGATGATGAATACAGTCTCTATGACAATTGTCGCTATGACTTTCGGAGGAGTATTAGAACATACAGGTATTCTTCGCTCAATTGTAAATCAAATTTTAAAGTTAGCGAAATCAGCAAAAGGGCTTATCGCTTCTACTATCGCATCTTGTTTTGCAACAAACCTTACTTGCTCTGAACAATATATTTCAATTGTTGTCCCTTCAAGAATGTATGCAAATGCATACACAGAAAAAGGACTACATTCAAAAAACTTATCCAGAGCATTAGAAGATGGCGGAACATTAACTTCTGTCTTCGTTCCTTGGAATACGTGCGGTGTATTTATTCTCGCTACACTTGGCGTAGGTGCATTTGAATATGCCCCTTATGCTATTTTGAATTTCATCGTACCTATTATCTCAATCATTTATGGCATAACAGGCTTCACAATTGTAAAACTATCAGACATTGAAAAAGCAGAATTACTAAAGAAACAAAAAGCTCAACTAGAAGCTTAAAAATAGCGGTAAATTCAGTTCATATAGTGCGCGAGGTCGCCCTTGTTGATAGGGCATTTCCTCGCCACAAATATGAGCATACCCGTAATCAACTAATTTCTTTAACAACCTTTCTGTCGATCTTCGAGTCACTTGTAAGTACTCAGAAAGGTCAGCTGCTGTAAACTTCAATGACGGATGCGATTGACTAAATTGAATGATTTTTGACAAGTTGGCCGGACTAAGCTTCGTTTCCTTCGCTATTTTCATTAGTTCCGGATTATCATTTTTCAAACTTTGTACTCTCTGTTCTTTCGGGAACGGACCAAACAAATCTTTATCACTTGTTAGTATATAAAAACAACGATCTATTGGATTATTCTTTGCAAAACTTTGAGCAATTTTTGCATTTTGCTCCGCCTCTTTCACGGTTTTCCCATAACCAAATCCAATAGCTATCGTTCCTTCTACGCTCGCAAACAAGTTATCTATCGCATTTGTTTTAATAATTGATTCGATATCACCACGAGTTGTATACAAAATGCATGTCATTTCATCCACTTGTTTAAATGAACCACGTAGTTCTTTTGAAATGACATCTAGTTTTTCAAGCAAACTCGCTCGTAATTCTAAGGAAGAAATAATACAAGCACCAACAGTAGCTGAATAGCTTTTTGCTAACTCAGCTTTTATTTTTGCATCTTTTAGACCATGTATAATGGATTGTGTTGGATCAATCATGCGCTCTGAAGGAACACCTATTTTTTGAAGCTCGTCGTAAACAGCGTGAATACTAGTTAAAGCTAAATGAGCTTCTCCAGATTGATATTTAGCTACATGAAAATCGATAACTCTATTTATCTCATCTTTACTCCACAGCATATTTTCATAATCCAACACTTGCGGGCTTTCTTTTATACCAATATCATGGAACACATTTGTAATAAACGAGCGGTCTACTAAATCGATGGAAATGTTATGTGGTTGAATACTTTGATGATACATGATAGAAAGAATTGAAGATGCGACAGTTGTCTCGTCTTGCTGTAAGTATGTACTTGGAATTCTTAATTGTTCTCTTATTTCTTTTGCCATATAATAAGGTAAAGCACCTGAGAAAAAGATGACATCACAAGGCTTTAGACACTTTAATAGTTCAGAAGATTCCGTCGGATGAAGGTAAATATATGGATCAATTTCTATTCCTTCTAATTTTTGAGCAATAGGAAAAAGGTTCTCCATAAACTCCTTTGAACCGACAACTGCAATTTTTATCATCATTTTCTCTAACTCCTTATCATTAATTAACGACTATTTAACGTCAACTATATCAAATGTACAAAACTATTGTAAACAGGAAGGGGTTTCTATTCAATGAAAATTACAGCTATTCATCTTTACGCAATTCGTTTACCGCTTCGCAATCCGTTTGTTATTAGTTATGGATCTTATTCTGATATGCCCTCTATTATCGTCAAAATGGAAACAGATGAAGGTATTATCGGTTACGGTGAAGGCGTTGCTGATGATCACGTCACAGGTGAATCATGGGAAAGTACTTTCCATACTTTAAAACATACGCTAACCCCTGCTCTAATCGGGAAAAATCCAATGAATATCGAAAAAATACACGACATGATGGACAATACAATTTACGGTGTTCCAACAGCGAAAGCCGCAATTGATATTGCTTGTTTTGATATAATGGGCAAAAAACTAAATCAACCTGTATATCAATTAATTGGCGGGCGCTATCATGAAGAATTCCCTGTCACTCACGTTTTAAGTATTGCCGATCCTGAAGATATGGCTGAAGAAGCTGCTTCTATGATTCCAAAAGGTTACCAATCTTTCAAAATGAAAGTTGGTACGAATGTAAAAGAAGATGTGAAACGTATTGAAGCTGTACGAGAACGTGTAGGAAATGACATTGCTATTCGCGTTGATGTAAACCAAGGCTGGAAAAATAGCGCAAACACATTAACAGCACTGCGTTCATTAGGACATTTAAACATTGACTGGATTGAACAACCTGTTATCGCGGACGATATTGATGCCATGGCTCATATCCGTTCTAAGACAGACCTCCCGCTTATGATTGATGAAGGATTAAAAAGTTCTCGTGAAATGCGCCAAATTATTAAATTAGAAGCTACTGATAAAGTAAATATAAAACTAATGAAATGCGGCGGCATATATCCAGCTGTAAAGCTCGCTCATCAAGCAGAAATGGCAGGCATTGAATGCCAAGTGGGATCAATGGTCGAATCATCTGTTGCCTCTTCCGCAGGATTCCATGTCGCTTTCTCAAAGAAAATCATTACGAGCGTAGAGCTAACAGGACCATTAAAATTCACGAAAGACATTGGAAACTTACATTACGATGTACCATTCATTCGCTTAAACGAAAAGCCCGGACTCGGCATTGAAATAAACGAAGATACACTACAAGAACTAACCGTCTTTCAAGACGTTGTACGCTAAAGGAGGACTATCATATGACGGTTCTATACGAAGGAACATTAAAACAAAATAACGAATCATTTCACGTTACATTACTATCACTAGAGCACATCGAACAAATTTTATCACTACAAAACATCGTAGTTGAAGCACTAGAAGATAAAAGTCGTTTACAACCACTCTCACAAGAAGAATTTCAATACATTCTAGAAGGAAACGGCATGATGATCGGTGCTTTTATCGAAAACGAACTCATCGCATTTCGCGCTCTACTCGTCCCTCCTATCGACGATGAACATTTAGGGCTTGATATTGGTTTGCCAGAAAGTGAACTACACCGCGTCATCTATCAAGAAATCTCAAACGTTCATCCGAACTGCCGAGGAAATGGTATGCAAAAAATATTAGCAAAAGTCATTATGGAAGAATTGCAAAAAGAAGACAGCAAATATGATTATGTATGCTGCACCGTTGCTCCTTTTAACATTCCGAGTTTGAAGGATAAATTTGCGCAAGGAATGGAGATTGCTGCGCTGAAGGAAAAGTATGGTGGTAGCCTGCGGTATGTTTTTGTGAAGGAATTGCGCAGAGATAAGGAAAACGATTGGACAGATGTTCAAAGTATTCTAATGAATGATGCTAGTGGACAGCAGGCTTTGCTTTCGGAGGGGTATCGTGGGTATGAGATGGAGAAAGTTGATGAAGAATTTGTTGTGAAGTTTGGACGATAATCTATATACTCAAAAAAAGGAGATGCCTGCTATGACATCTCCTTTTACTTTCTCTTCATTGAACATATCGATTGCAACTCCAAATATATCGGCGGTTTTCGAAATATATCGGCGCAACTCCAAATATATCAGCGATTTTCGAAATATATCGGCGCAACTTCAAATATATCAGCGATTTTCGAAATATATCGACTTACCGACAAAGATTGACAATAATTGCAACCTATACAAAGCGCAACATTAAACCGTCATCTTCCAACTAGATAAAGCTAACCAGTTCTCCATTTCTTTATAATCAGGCATTATCTTCCCGACAAGACGCCAAAACGATCGATCATGATTTAAATGAACCATATGACACATTTCATGAACAACTACATAGTCAATTACTCGCTGTGGTGCCATTGCTAGCTTCCAATTGAATGTTAGTTGTAAATTCGAATCGCAAGTACCCCAAGTACGACTACTATCTGCAATACGAATAGAACGTGGTTTTGTTTTGAAATTACTTTGATGCACTTTAATACTCTTCTCTACTAAAGATTTACACTGCTTATAGTAAAATCGTTTTAAAGCTTGTTGTATTTTCTCATCCTTAAGCTCTTTCACATAAATATGTAACTTATCCCCTTCAAATACTGCGTTGTCTTGCTCAATGCTTGCATCTTGGGAAATCTGTATCGGATACGTATTCCCTAAATACAAAAAGCCCTCTCCTTGATCATAATCCTTTTCCTGTGGTCCATGCGCTCGTTCCGCCATTTCCTTACGAGTTGTCTGAATCCAATCCCACTTCTCCTCTAGCAACTGGACTAAGTATTCAACAGGTGTCCCTTTCGGAGCCTGCGCTTCCACATTTCCATACGAATCCACAAAAAGACGCACGGACTTTTTCTTCTTATAAGTTATATGAAAATTAATTGTCTCACCTAAATATGTATGTACCATTTCATCACCTAGCGTATTATTTTACAAATAAAAAAGAGTAGGATACAAACGTCCTACTCTACCTATTATATCATTTACTGCTTTAACGAACTCATTATCCTCTATACTTTACACCTAATCCCTTAATGAAATTCCTTGCGTATCTATCGCCGCACTCTTTGTAATTTTTATGACCTTTTTTTCTTAATAGAGCGCCTAACTCTCCTTTTGTTACCGTAACGCCTACGCTATCTAATATATCAAGTACATCCTCACTCGTTAAAGATAGTGCGATTTTCATTTTCTTTAGAAGAAGGTTATTAGCACTCTCCTTGCTTTGTACAGGTGCCGGTTGTCCTGGTTTCGGATCTTGCTTCCCTCTTTTTAAAGTAATAAATCCATTGAAAAATGCCTCTAACATCATCATATCGCATATTTTTACGTACTCATCTTCAGCTACCTCATCATTTTCAGCTTCATGCTGAGGAGCTCTCTTTATTTTTGTAAGCATATCAACTACGTCTTCTTTCGTTACTTCCATCCCGCCAAGTTTAAAGATTTCCACCATATCTATATCTCTTATATCTAAAGCGTATCGTACTCTTTTTAATATATCGTTGTTGCTCATTGCCATTGGGTTTCCCTCCTGAAATGTTGATTATTTATTCAGCGGTTAAAGTTTATGCTATAACCTGCTTTAAATTATCATGTTTAATCTAGCCTTTTAGTTATTGTCCACTAAATTAATACTTTAACATTTTAAAGATATGTTTTATAGTCTTACCCGAACTTTTCTCTATCATTGTATCTACAGAGCTCTTACATGTTTTTTATATGCCTATAAAAAGATTTCTCTCTTAACATTAACTAAAAGAAAAAAACAGTGTTTTGATTTCTCAAATACACTGTTCTTTTCCAGCTCTGCACTTATTTTCAACTCACTCATGTCATGCACTACATATGAAATGATTTAAGTGCTTAAAAGTTAAACCGTCTCACTATCCTGAGCCACACCAACACTATCCTCAAACTTATCCAACAAAGCACGCACCTCATCAGTCGATTTCGTACTCATCAATTGATTTCTCAATTCAGCAGCTCCGGGGAAGCCTTTTACATAAATTTTGAAGAAGCGGTGAAGCCCTGTGATTGAGCGTGGCAGTACTTCTGCATATTGATCTTGAAGATCAAGTTGTAGTCTTAAAAGATCTAGGTGCTCTTTACTGCTATGCTCTCTTGGCTCTTTTTCAAAAGCAAATGGATTTTTGAAGATGCCTCGTCCGATCATTACGCCATCAATGCCGTATTTTTCAGCAAGTTCCAGCCCCATTTTACGATCAAGAATGTCTCCATTGATTGTTATTAACGTATTTGGTGCGATACGGTCACGTAATTTTTTAATTTCCGGAATTAGTTCCCAATGCGCATCTACTTGGCTCATTTCTTCTCTTGTACGTAAGTGAATAGAAAGGTTTGCAATATCTTGTTTGAAAATGTGCGTTAACCAATCTTCCCACTCGCTTAACTCTTTAAAGCCAAGTCGTGTTTTTACGCTGACAGGTAGTCCGCCCGCTTTTGCTGCTTGGATAAGTTCTGCTGCAACGTCTGGACGTAGAATAAGGCCACTACCTTTTCCTCTTGATGCAACGTTCGGAACTGGGCAACCCATGTTAATATCGATACCTTTAAATCCTAGCTCTGCCATACCGATACTCATTTGACGGAAGTATTCAGGATTGTCTCCCCAAATATGTGCTACCATCGGTTGTTCATCTTCTGTAAAAATTAAACGGCCACGTACACTTTTCATACCTTCTGGATGGCAATAGCTATCCGAGTTTGTAAACTCTGTGAAGAATACGTCCGGACGACCTGCTTCACTTACTACGTGACGGAAAACAACGTCTGTCACATCTTCCATTGGTGCAAGTACAAAAAATGGTCGTGGTAATTCACGCCAAAAATTATCTATCATTTCAAATTCAAATCCTCTCACTATGAATACAATTTCAAAATCTTAATTTATAATTTGTGAAAATCAGCAATATTTATTTTAACTAAAATCGCTTATGAATGGTATTTTTGTAAACCAAAAAGCAGGTGGTATAGATTTCCCCTATATCAACTGCTTTCCTATTATACCAACTTAAGCCAAGCCACACACTCCACATGAGTCGTATGCGGGAACATATCAACAGGTTGTACTTCCTGCGTTTTATATCCGCCTTCTTCTAGTACTTTTAAATCACGTGCTAATGTTGCTGGGTTACATGATACGTATACGACGCGGTTTGGCTTCATGTCGATGATTGTATTTAGTAATGCTTCGTCACAGCCTTTACGCGGTGGGTCTACGACCATTGTGTCGGCGATTACGCCTTCTTTGTACCATTTTGGAATGACTACTTCTGCTTCTCCTACGCCAAATTCAGCGTTTGTCATGTTGTTTAGTGCTGCGTTTCGGTTTGCGTCTTCGATTGCTTCTGGGACGATTTCAACGCCGTACACTTTTTTCGCTTTTTGCGCTAGGAATAACGAGATTGATCCGATTCCGCAATAGGCATCGATTACTGTTTCGTTACCGTTTAATTTTGCGTATTCTAACGTTTTATCGTAAAGCACTTTCGTTTGTTCTGGGTTTACTTGATAGAATGAACGTGCTGAAATCGCAAATTTAATGTCACCGATAAAGTCATAAATGTATTCTGATCCGTACAGTACTGTCGTTTTGTCTCCGAAAATTACATTCGTACGCTTCGTATTTACGTTTTGAACAATTGATTTTACTTCTGGGAATTTCGCTGCAATTTCTTCAATAATTGCTTTTTTGTTCGGCAATTCTGCTGTACGCGTAATGAAGACAAGCATAATTTCCCCTGTTACTTGTCCGTAACGAGCCATTACGTGACGAAGTGTTCCTTTGTTACGCTCTTCGTTGTACGCAGTGATACCGTGCTTTTCACAAATACGTTTTACTTCTTGGATTAATGTATCGTTTTCTTCTGCCTGAATTAAGCATGATTCCATATTAATGATGTCATGCGTTCCTTGGCGATAAAAACCAGCTACAAGTCCGCCTTCACGTTCTCCGATTGGTACTTGTGCTTTATTACGGTATACCCACGGATTCTTCATGCCAAGTACAGGATGAACAGGAACATCACCTAGTCCTCCGATACGCTGCATAACGTCACGTACTTGTTTTTCTTTCGCTTGTAATTGTCCTTCATAAGTTAAGTGCTGAAGCTGACAACCGCCGCACTGATTATATACTGGGCATTCAGCATCTTTACGATATGGACTTTCTGTATGAAGCTTCATTAAACGACCAAATGCGAAGTTTTTCTTCACTTTAATAATTTTAATTTGCGCTTCTTCACCTGGTAATCCGTTTTTAACGAAAATAGGATAGCCCTTTACTTTCGCAACACCGGCACCATCATGTGTTAAATCTTCAAATACTACATCTATAAACTCGTTTTTCTCAACTGGTGGCGTCATTTTAGTACTCATTTTCCGACCTCTCTTTTTCATAACACTGCGTTACATTTTATCATACTTATATGGTCTTTTTCTATTGGAAGAAAAAAAGCTATTGACGATACTTCTCTGTTAATGTTACGCTACTACTAATTTAATACGGACGATGTTACCTCATATATACTTGATAATATGGATCGAGAGTTTCTACCCGGCAACCTTAAATTGCTGGACTATGGGGAAAACTAATGAATATTAGCCTATGCGCAAAAAAGGACTCATATTGATTAGCTTTCTCTCATAGATGAAAGTGAATCCATATGGGTCTTTTTTTATTTTTATTTTTCTAAAAGGTCAGACATCTTACGTATGACATAAAACCTCATTCCTTTATTTTTAGTAATATAACGAGCGTTTTATGTACAAACTTTATACGAACTTCTGAAAGGGGCAACTACATGCAATATGTAATGAGCATTATCGGTATTATTGCCGTGTTAGGTTTATGTTTTGCTTTGTCAAACAACAAAAGTAAAATCAACTTCCGTGCAATTGCAATTATGATTGGTTTCCAAATTTTAATCGGTTGGTTTATGTTTGCTACAAAGATTGGTCAACAAATCATTATTTTCATTAGTAAAGTCTTCAACAAACTAATTAAACTTGGTACGACAGGTGTCGATTTTCTCTTTAATGGAATTCACAGAGATTTTGTCTTTTTCTTAAACGTATTATTAATTATCGTATTTTTCTCAGCACTACTTTCAATCTTTAGTTATTTAGGTGTTTTACCATTCATCGTTCGCGTTGTCGGCGGTGCTATTTCAAAAATTACTGGTTTACCACGTGTTGAGTCATTCCACGCAGTAAACTCTGTATTCTTCGGTTCAAGTGAAGCGTTAATCGTTATTAAAAACGATTTACAGCATTTCAATAAAAACCGTATGTTTATCATTTGTTGTTCTGCGATGAGCTCCGTTTCTGCTTCTGTTACAGCATCATACGTAATGATGTTAGATGCAAAATACGTACTGGCAGCTCTTCCGCTAAACTTATTCTCAAGCTTAATCGTTTGTTCGTTATTAACACCAGTTGATACGAAGAAAGAAGATGAAGTGATTCAGAAATTTGATAGAACTCTATTCGGAGACAGCTTTATCGGCGCAATGATTAACGGTGCGCTTGATGGTTTAAAAGTAGCTGGTATCGTTGCCGCATTAATGATCGCCTTTATCGGTGTGATGGAAGTTGTAAACTACGTAATTAGTGCAGCTTCAGGCGCAATGGGACATGCTGTTACTTTACAACAAATCTTCGGTTACGTACTTTCTCCATTCGCATTCTTAATGGGTATTCCAACTCAAGATATTATCCCAGCTGGTGGTATTATGGGTACGAAGATTGTTTTAAACGAGTTTGTAGCAATCCTTGATTTAAAAGACACAGCTACAACATTAGCTCCACGTACAGTTGGAATCGTTACAGTATTCTTAATTAGCTTCGCAAGTATTAGCCAAATTGGTGCAATCGTTGGTACAATCCGTGCCCTTTCTGAAAAGCAAGGAAGCGTTGTTTCTAAATTTGGTTGGAAAATGCTATTTGCATCAACACTTGCTTCTATTTTATCTGCGACAATCGCTGGATTGTTTATTTAATAAAAAAACACCTTACTTTAACAAGTAAGGTGTTTTTTTGATTCTTTATGAAACCGAGTGAAATTCAACTGCTTCTTCTGTATTGATAATCCTATCTTTATATATACCTTTTATTGAAATGTAAATGATAGATTTGTTTATGTTTTTTAACTTTCCTAATGAAAAATGATAAAGTAATCCATCGCTTTTTAAAGTCCACATCTTCCCACTCCATGGACCAGTAGCTTTTTGTTCATCCGACGCCTTTATTTCACCTTCATATTCGCATTCTCCTAAAGGAGTTTTAATTATATTCTTCTCTGTATCAATTCGAATATTTTTAATTAGCTTCAAATTTTCATCAGAGAGAATTTGAATTTCATGATCTTTCTGTTTAAAAAAGAGTTTTCCGTCTTTGGTATTTACATATTCTGCATTATTCATTTTATCTATCATAAAATCATATTCTTCTTTTGTAATACCTAAGTTTTGATGATAAGGAAACGTTTTTTTCGGTATAATTTCTTCTTCGGCATACTTCAAATACCAATCTAAATTATTTGTAATACTATCGCTCATTTTATTTCCTATTTTCTCTAATTTCTCTTTTATCTCATAAGGAAATTCTAGTGTCATAATATCCGCCGTCACTTCCGCATTCATAAGATGCGATGGAATATACTCTTCCAAGCTATTCGCTTTACTCACTTCACTTTGACAACCAACTATAAATAGCGATATGAAAA